>JAHDFW010000220.1 GCA_020627945.1 Cytophagales bacterium | reverse complement strand
TGAAGGCATTCTCAACCTCAATTTCAAAATCTTTAGTTTCCAAATAATTCAAAAGATTATCCAACTTCTTGACTTCCAATGGTTCATGAATAATTAATCCAAACGTTTCAATTCGCCCATTTTCAAGTTGGAGCTCAATAATGTTATTTCTATTTACTTCCTCGCCTTTTACGGCAAGCTCTAAGCAAAACCCTAAATTTCTTAATCGCTGAATATTTTAATTTTTGGCCTTTATAAATCAATTTAGATGCTCCAAAACTCATGTCTGATTCATCATCGATACGTTCAAAACCGTAGATGTAAAGATTATTTATGCGGCAGTATAATGTATAGATTCGTACATAAAATGTAATAACTGGTATCAGTAACTCCATGGATAAATTACTAACTACAATATAGCCCGTAAGACCAAATAAAAAAGCCCAACAAATGATTCTCCTAAATATGATTCTATCATAATTATCAAATACAGAAAAAGACCATTTAAAATCTAATGGTTCTGAATATGGAGTTTCGTCCGAAGCAGTTTTGAGTCTCCCATTAAGGTCGAAAACAATGTGCTTTTTTTGCTCTTTTAAAATGTTTTTTCCTATCTGATTTCTAATCTTCAAAAGTTTTAACTTTATTGAGTCTATGGTAAATTTGAAAGCATTCCTCTCCTATATTATTATACTGTTTTGCAGTTCATTTTGTTACGCTCAAATACAAGATGGATACGTCAATCCCATAAAGGATTCTGACAGTACTTATATTAATGTTTTGCTAGAAGGAAACTCATATAATTCTTGGTGGGAAAAAATAGATTCCAATGTAAATATTAACCTACTTACAGACCAAGAGTGTCCACAGGGAAAATGGCTAGGAATTAAAGACGGGAGAGCTAATATCTTTGATTATTTCGACGAGGACGGTTCTTCTATTGATTTCATGTTTAGCTTTGAAGCTAGTGAAGATGACAAACACTTTAAAGGTAAATTTATTGGTTCCAACGCCATAGTTTTTGAAAGTGACAACATGAACCGGGAATTCAAATTTGTACTGCAGCATTACCCTGAAGATGGAAATGTGTTAATTCTAATATCTGAGGACAAAAAGATCGTGAAGTATAAGAAGTTCGTTCCTAAACGACGTTAATTAAGGATTCCTTTGAATTTCCTTGACTTTAGGCTTCCTAATCCAAAAAAACAAACCTACCAGTAGTATAAGTGAACCAATGTGAAATTTCCACTTCCAGCCCCTGGGACGTTCCATTGTCATTGGTTCTTTTTCTATGCTATTACTCCAGGCAATAAACGCATCTGCCATTGCTAAAAGGCCAAAAACGTATCGCTTTCGATCACTCCACGTATATGCTGCCCCAAATCCTTCGATGGAATTTCTAAGTCCCTCGTAGGCATCATAAGCTCCATACTTATACATGGTTCTTTGTCCGACAATTGACGCTGCTCCTCCAATTCCCCAAATCACGGGTCCTGAATCTACATCTCCGAGTCCAATTGAACCTTTTGGGTATTCCCTAACGCCAGGCAAACCTAATCGAGAATCAAGGAATTTCTCCTTGTAAATCTTGAATTGCTCTTCTGCAAAATTTCGATCTATGTCGATTAAAAAATTAAGCATTAAACTCTGTGAGGAACCTCTGGGTTCTATTTCTGTATTCCCAGTTCTCCAATCTGATTTATGTGGAATCAATCCATATGTGGTATCAAGTCTAGCCTTAACATCTATTAACCAAAGATCGATTGTGCTCCGGTATTTTTTTCTAAAAATTTGATCATATTTATTGAGAGATGCAACAACCATCACCATATCGGCAGGCCAAGAATGTTGATCGTACGACTCTAAAAATGGTGTACTGGAATTCTGTATGGCTCTTTGTATTTCGACACAATTATCTTTGTAAAGAGAATCGTAATAGCCTCTGCCAAAACCATCTGGTTTCAACTCCACAAGGTTGGCTAAAACAATATTGCTCCATCCCATATAATATGCTCCATACTTCAATGGCATTCTTCTATCGAAAATATCTTTACCTTGTTCTGAATTAATTTGATTAAAGGCCCAGGTTAATTCGGTGATTCCTTCTTTATAAATTTTAGAATCCTTGGGTAAGGAACGAATCAAGTCACTCCATCCCAAGGCATATAATGCATTTAAAAAAATGAACCCTTCTGGATAAAGTTTTTGCATATCAGGTCCTGCTCCATCATGCATTTTAGTTTTAAGAAATCTCATCTGCGTGTATACAGAGTAATTATACGTCGCTTCGTTTTCTTGCTCAAATTTCGGTTCATACAACATCGAAAAATTCATATAAACCACAAGAATCATAGCGATTATGCTCAGCATTCGCGTAGAAGATTTTAAACTAGATATATATTTATTCAAACTGGAAAGTTGCAACTATTTTTTTTTAATGATCTAACTTCTTATAACTCCCGAATTTAGTAAATTTCAGAAATCATTTACGTTTTATTAACTTTTCAATTACATATGTCCTTTATTAAAATAGCATTTTTGCTATCGACTTTACTTGTTTCATCGCAAGACTCGTTAGATCATTGTACCGGAACTATAGAAACGTATGTTGAATACAAAGACAATGGTTCTCTTCCTATTTACGATGCTCCAAATGGTAAAAAAATTGACACGTTTCGGTTCGAAGATGATCCGCAATTTGATTTTGGTAAAAGTATCGAATTCGATGATTGCACAATTGGTTGGTTCCGAATAAAAAGTATCAGCACCGATTTACCGCAAAATGATCTAATAGGAAAATGGGTACATTATAGCTATGTTAGGTTTGGTACAACTAACTATGACCGAAGCCCAATACCAATAAAAAAATCTCCCAACAATAATTCGGAAACCATTGGATCTATTAATGATGAAACGGAACTTTATCCTCTCTCCTTTTGCAATGGCTGGATTTTAGTCGACCATGGTGTTCAAGGTTGGTTAGCTCCAGAACATATATGTAATAATGAAGTAACTAATTGTAATTAAAATCTTTCATAAAGCGCTTTTTTACCATATTAACTGTAATTTTTGCTACTCACACCATAAGTGTAGGCCAAGATACTACATCCTTCCAAAAAGAGACGATTTTTGACGGACACGCCGTGTCATCAGATTGGATTGAGCAAGGGTTAGTTGTTGGTGTTCAACAAGGTAGGTTCCTATATGGAGAAATAGGATATCATAGAACATACAAGTATGAATTATCACATCTGCCTACATTCTCAGCGTCTTGGTCAATTGGTAGTGAATTTAGCTATTTCAACGAGCTTATTGTGGCACCTAAGATCCACGGCAAACTTCATTTATTCTTCTTGTATGTAGGGTTTAATTACATCCATTATACCAACCTGAGTAAGGCTCATGCACTTCGCATTAGACCTGAAGTAGGCTTTGGGTCTTCGTTCATGAACGTTAATTACGGTCTTAATGTTGGAATAAAAAATGAAGGTACATTATCCGTTAACAGGCATATGATTGTATTACGACTTTATATTCCAGTTTACAAAAAACTTATTGGTGAATACGATAAACACGGTAATAAAAACCCTGATTTTTAAGAGTTAGACAATGACAACAAGAACCCGAGGCAAAGAATCCAACGACGATAAACTATTTGCTCCTAAATGGCATCCTGTGTTTAAAAACGCCGTAGATGATCTATGTCATCTTTTGTCTCGGGGGTATGCTAACAACTCTGCTTCTCAATTAGTTGGAAGTAGATATAAACTCAACAAACGTCAGCGTGAGGCGCTTTCAAGAATTTGTTGCAGTCAGGAACAAATCGAAAAGCGGAAAGCTAAACAGATCTTACCCATACACCTTAAAAATAAAACGATTGAAATCGATGGTTTTAATATTCTAATTCTTCTGGAAAGTGCATTATCTGGAGCATATATCTTCAAAGGACGTGATGGTCTCTATAGAGATCTTTCTGGAGTTCATAGCACTTATAAACGAGTTGCCGCAACTGATGAAGCTATTGAAATGGTAAGCCACTACCTAATCTCTAAAAATGTGGAACAAGTCACGTGGTATTTAGACCAACCTATTTCGAATAGTGGAAGATTAAAAACAAGACTTTATGAACACTCATCCAAACATCAATTGGACTGGCAAGTGGAATTAGTCTTTTCGCCTGACAAAGTTTTAGCAAAGAGTAAAAACGTAGTGGTCTCCTCAGATGGATGGATTCTAGATCAATGTGAGGAGTGGTTTAACCTTAATGAGGCACTGCTAAGCTCCAATAACTCCATTAATCTATTAGAATATTAATGGGGTTTGAACTTTTTATTATATTGTGTTAAATTATAAACACACATTCAAGCACAACATGAAAAAAATAGGAATTCTGTTCGTTTCTGTAGTATTGTTAATAAGCAACGCTTTTAGCCAGGACTACTTTGAAAAAAAGGTTAAAAAAGTAAAAAACTTTGAATTAATCAACCTCATTTCCTCGGGAGTTGAAAATTTCAATTTCCCTTCTATCTCCAAAAAAACGATTGTATTTCCAAAATATGACGAGAATTCCGTGTATCATGAAATAATTCCTAAAAAATCGTTTGACGCATACAGCTCTATCGAAGAAAAAAAGGCGGCTTACGAATCTATTTGGATTAAAGCCTTTGAAGCTTCTGCATTATCAAGTACTTGTAAGGCCGAATTTAGTAATAAGACATATGAAACCATGACGATGGAAGAAAAGAAAGACAAAATGTTCTTTTCATTTCATTCTGTTATGGGTTATTACTATGGGATGATTTGGTACGAAAAAGGAAAAGAACAGTATCCAGCAATTACTGTTTTGTTAAATGACATCAACCTTGCTGATTTTAAAGACTTACGTTTTGCATTCAATATAGTAAATCAAAGTTGTACTATGAATGAGGATTTCGCTAATAAGAAATTTTTCGAAAACATTAATGAAGTTGCTGAATTAGATAACCCTGACATTGAAAAAATTTATTTAATCCAAAAACAAGAGCAGAGAGAAGTTCTTAATGAATACTACGCAAAACAAGTGGCTCATTTCATCTCAGAAGGTAGTGAATTAACTTTGGTCTTAGATGAAGCAGAAAAGTCCAAAAAATTAGAAAAGGTAATGGAAGATTGGACATATACCAACTTAAAATATCTTCCAAAATCCGAA
>JAHDFW010000025.1:29680-30233 GCA_020627945.1 Cytophagales bacterium | reverse complement strand
AAAAAGGACGTCTTTCCATAAATTGTAAAGATGCGAATTCAATAGGATGGCGTTATGTCGGCGAAAGGATTTGGAAAATATATCAACAACCCATCCCTATTGAGAACAAAGCGATCGAAGTAGTTTTAGATCGGATAGGTTATCAAACAGAAACTTTTAGGTTTGTTAAAGCGATGGATGGGGGTTGAAAAGTGTTTCTAAATCGTCCGTTTGTCTAAGGAAGTTGCGTTTTAAGCCAATCTTCAAGTTCACCTTTTTCATCTAAATCAACCAGCTTTTGAACTCTTTTGTCTTTTTTTAGACCTCCTTTTTTATAAATATTTATGATAGATTTTACTCCAGCCAGATTACCTTGAAACTGATCTTTGGAATAGTTATTCTCTAAACAATACTTAGTCCAACCAGTCATGAAAAACATCAATAATTGACTATTTTTCTTAGTTAGATCCATAACATATGATTGAAGCTCAATCGTTACAGTAGGAGAGTTGGTTAACCAAGCTAATAATAATGCATACTGAATAGTGTGCATTTCTTCTTGTTCTTTGATTGG
>JAHDFW010000025.1:0-29669 GCA_020627945.1 Cytophagales bacterium | reverse complement strand
AATTGAAGCTAGCACGTTCTTTTCACTATCTACATATTCTTCTTTAGTTTTAGGAAGCTTGCTTAATAATTCTGTTTGTGCCTGAATACTTAATGAAAAGCAAAACATTAGTAAAAGCAATGATAATAAGACTTTTTTCATAGTGATTTTGTGTTGATTTTGATTCCTAAGATAGGTTAAAGTGAGTGATGAATCAAGCGTCAGTCCAATTTAATTTATCCAACAAAATTCAACTGATTATAACTTCCTTGCAAGATAGCTTCCGAATCTGCATTCATCCACTTGCTTAGAATAGTAGAGTAAATTCTTCTAAAGTCAATTTGATACTTAAGGTCACCGTTGTCCAAATTCGCTAGATCAGGAATTGAGTTGTAAACTCCTGCTTTTTTTAAACCTCCACCAAGTAATACTACATTGTTTGCTTTTCCATGGTCAGTACCATTGCTTCCGTTTTGCTTAACTCTTCTTCCAAATTCCGAGAATGTTAGGATTAAGGTATTATTCCAGTTACCGTTTTCCTTAAGTTCATCTACAAACACCTTGAGGCCTTCACTATATCAGTAGATTTTCTTGTCTTCCTAATTGATTGTTATGCGTGTCAAATCCTCCAAGACTTGCATAATAAACACGTGTGTCCAAACCTGAATTTATGAACTTTGAAATGTGTTTTAAATTATTTCCTAACGCTCCTTTTGGATATTCTTTTTTTGATTTGAATACTTTTGATTTATGGAAAATGTAATTGGCAGATTCTTTGGTCTCTGCTATCGTCTTATATAGAAAATTTACTGCGTCGTTTGAGACTGATTGTGGTTTGTTTTTAACATCAACTCCTTTTGAGGCAGTATAGAATTTCCACGGGTTTGCTATAGGGAGTCCTTTGCTTTTATTTCCTTTTAAGGCAAGACTCAAAATGTCACTGGTTTCGATAGCAGTATGTGGTGGCATATTTTGACATTCATGGTCCAAATACCTTCCAAGCCAACCAGAACTCGTATGATCATTTCTACCTAAGGCCGTGTGCCAAATATCCATAGACAAGAAATGAGAGCGGTTCGGGTTAGGATAACCTACATTGTTAATTATGCAAACATCTCCTTCGTCGTACAATTTTTTAAGACCTTTCATAGCTGGATTTAGGCCTAGTTCATCTGTTAACTTAAGCACTTTGTTTGCTTCAATTGCTATTTTAGGCCGAGAAGCATAGTAAATGTCGTTTCTATAGGGGATAAAGGTGTTTAACCCGTCGTTACCTCCCGACAATTGTATTACTACTAGGTTTCTTCCGTTGGCTACTTCAGGTGAAATAGATTGTGATTTGAGAAATGCAGGTACTAATAATCCTCCAGCAACAACTAAGCCCGATTTTTTAAGAAAATCTCTACGGCTATTCGAATAATTATGATCGCGATTGTTTTTCATATTCCTGAGATTAGCAAAGTTGATATTCTGGTTTTGAAGTGCAGTAAACAATCTGATCTATTAGGCTCGAAGATTTAATCGAAGAATCAATTGGGACATCTTTTACCTGAATTAGAAAGTTTGCTATTTCTTCGAGTGATTTGCTCTTAAAGTCTTTTTCTAACTGATCAATATTGACTTGCGTTTTAAGTTTTTTCAAGCGGTCTTTAACATAGAATGGGTCATTATCATCAAAGGATTTTGAAGGTTGGTCTGTAAGTTCATTCGCTTTAAACATAAACCCCGGTAGAGAAAGCCTGAACATTAAAGTGGAACTATCGACCCAATCATAACCATCCGGCCAACCTGCCACATTCGGCGGAGCAAATAGTTTTTGTCCTAACATCCTTTGTAAATAAACCAAGGTTTTCTGATCCTGAATTTCAGTTCTGAGCATCCTGCAATTACCAACAATAAACTCAATAGGGGACTTAACTCTTGTTCCTAGATGGCCTTCATTATAAAAAGCATCATCCGTAAATAATACTGTGAGAGCAGTTTTTATGTCATAATCGGAGTTGTAAAGAGCATCAGCGACTTTTTGTTCTAATGCAGCGTTACCATCCTGATGAACAAAAAAATGAACCCATTTTTTACTGATGTAATTGGCGGTTTGTTTGTTCTCCAAGAGTATGTTGATAACGTCATCACCATTCCATTCTCCAGTTTTCCCTAATACCGTTTTAGTACCAAAGTCATGTTGTTTTTCTCTAAATTTGAATTCGCCTTTTAGATTCGTTCCCCATCCTGTAAATGCTCTTGCCGCTTCTTTAATGTCTTGTTCGGAGTACCCTTGATCTCTTCCCAACGTAAAGAGTTCCATAACCTCACGCGCAAAATTCTCATTAGGAGCCTTCTTTTTATTTTGCTGATTGTTTAGATAGATCAGCATTGCAGGTTCCTTTGAAATAGCATGAAGCAAGTCCTTGAAATTTCCTAGCGCATGATTTCTTAATGTATTAACATAGGATTCAATGTGGATTGGATTTTGAGAAGAACATGCAAAATGGTCGTGCCAGAAATAAGCAAGTTTGTCAACAACTGAACACTCCGATTCAATCATTTTTCGAATCCAGTTTTTATTCAAACTAACTACTATTTCACGTCCTCTTTTTCGAAGCTCTTGTTTCTTTCCTTTATCCATCATTTCCATGGATCGATAAGAGGTTTCAAGGTTTTGCTCAATGAATTTTTTGTCATCCGAATCAAAAGCTACGGGCTCAATTTTAGCAGATTCGTTCCAGATTAGTTTTAGAATTTTTTCTGGTGACTTGTTCTCATAAGATTTCACCTTAGGGTATCTTTCACCAAAGCCTAAACGAAGTAGGAGATGCTGAACTTGCCTTTGATTTAATTTCATGCTGTTGACCTTTCTTTAAGAATTAGACTCTGAAAAATCAATTTAGTTTAATTTGAAGTTCTTTTGTGCCTTTATTAAACTTTATTTCACGCTCCAAAATTTTGCCTTTGTGACGAATAGTACATTTATAATAACCATTGAATCCTCTAAACGTAAGGTCACCATTGGAGTTTGTTTTGGACGTAAGTTGCGTATGCCATTCGTCATTTACCAAGTTATTCCACACTTTTCCTTGAAGCCTTGGAGTTCCATCTAAACGATAGAGTGCATGTTCTTTTTCATCACTGAATAGGCTCCAAGCAAAAATTCCCTCTACCTGAGGATGTGAGAAATAAATGGTCATCATTTCTCGAGTAATCCTAGCCCGATCTTCCTCGGTGAATTTGGCTTCTTTAGAGTCTTTAACTTCGAATTCTGTTCCTAACATTGGAAGTCCAAAATTTGACATTCTATTTAAACGTTGATAAATAGTATCTGGTGGAATAAAGAATCGAACTCGCGACTGGAATCCTAGTCCATCAATAGGAGCATTATGCTTTTGCAAGAGACTTACTTGGGATTCATAGTGTTCAATTTTCTTTGTAGCATATTTAGGATTATTAGTAGGGGAGGTTATTACCTTAAACTCATTTAGAAACATCCTACAGTTTGGGTTTTTAGCGTTTGTTTTTGCAATCTTAAACCAATCTACAAGAACTTCTTCACCAAGTTTATCTTGAACAGTGTGGTTGGTATGAGGCTCATTCACCACATCCCATTCAACCACATCCCATTTCTGTGCGTATTCTTTAACTTGATTGTTGCAATATGATCTTAAACCTGTAGAATCAATACTAAACTTTAATGCTTCCTTGTGCATATGATCCCAGCGTGGCCAAATTAGACAATGACCTCGGATTGGTATTTTGTTTTCCTGAAACCAAGGGATTAGTTTTTCGGCCATTGGTGCGCGAAACTCTTTTCCTTTGTATTTAAGTGAATTTTCAAATCCTCCTTTGTTAAAGTTTTCTAGGAAGATCTTTTTGTAGAGATCGCTGTTTTCGCCGAGAAAGTTTTTAGCACTTATTACTCCGCCAAAATAGAAGTCGTGTGAGATTAATTCCAACTCAACTTCTGCACCATTTACAGGTTTACCATCGTCGTCAATCACTTTAATGCTAAAATCTCCTTTACGATATTTTTCAATTCGTTCATTGGCCTCTAACAACCAATTTAATTCTGGATACAAAGAGGGATCTGTAGGGCCTCCATTGTTACAAAGAATATCTCTCATAGCAAATTGCCTCTCGTACAAATCGAAAAAAGAAGTTCCGATTTTCTTCATGCTTTTAGCGGTATAATGACCAAGAGGTAAGGGGTTGCGCTCGTAGAAATCATCTGATTCAGCATCCTTATTTTGAAGGATGAGGCCAGTATTAAGGTCGTTCTTAGCAATGTTTTTCATTCCCTGAACAACTTTCCCATGTCCAACCTGAAAGATCATGAAAGGCAGCTTTGGGCAGTTCAACTCGGTTCTTACTCCTGTAATAAGTTTGATTAAATTCACTTCATATTCTTCAGCAGGAGTAGTTCCCCATTTTTTAACGCCAGCATCTGTTTCACCTTGCACCCAAAGCATGCCCTCTAGTTTGTAGGAATTCTCAGGTAAACCAGCTAAAACTTCTTTTACATAGTTAATGAGATCCGAATAAAGTTTCGGCTGCTCCGATTCATTCATATGTGCCGCTTTAGTAGAATCCCAATTTGGATTCCAAGCACCGTATAACGACATTCCACCCTTTGCTCTTTTTATGAAAATGAATTTTTCATCAGGATATTGTTCTGCAAGATTAATCCCAAAGAAAAGTTCTGGTCCGAAGAGTGAATCTGCCTCAAATTTCTTTTTTAGATAATTGTTAGCTTTAGTGACACTTAACGGCACTGGTTTGTTGTGGTTGTAATAGAATGTTATTCTATGAGCAACCTTATTCAGCCTTTGTCGATCTTCAAGAGTTAGATTATGTGCTCTCGCACGCCCATCCATGTTGGACTGACCAGCAAGTATAAAGACCTTAGTAGGTTTAGTTTCTTTTGACTGAGAACACGCGCTAAATGTATTTACTAAGAGTAAAAGACTTAGTAACCAGACTTTATATTTGGAAAATGACACGTGAGATTATTCAGTTACCTCGAATTCTACTTCCTTGTCTCCAATCATAATACTGAACTTGCCAGGTTCGAGAATCATTTCTCCCTTATCATTGTTAAAGGCTAAATCTGCTACATTAAGACCAAATTTTATCTTCTTAGATTCTCCTGCTTTGATATGTTCTTTAGCAAAACCTTTGAGCTTACGTACGGAAGGAGCAATAGAAGCATAATGATCTCTTATAAACAGGTCTAACGCCTTTTTGCCATCTCTATCTCCTGTATTTGTAACAGTTACAGAAGCTTCAATTAAGCCATCGGATTTTGAAAATGACATTTTATTCAAGGTAATGTCGCTAATGTCAAATGTCGTATAACTTAGTCCATGTCCAAATGGCCATTGAGGGCGATATCCTTCGTAAGTCATTTTCCCTGGAGTGCGTTGCTGAATAGCACTTAAGTATTTGTGATCATAAGGGATGATATCACCTGAATACTTGTGATATGTAAATGGTAAAATTCCATCTGGGTTATAATCTCCGTATAAAACTTGTGCTATGGCAGGTCCACCTTTACTTCCTGGTTGTAAACCAAGTACGATTGCTGAACATTCTGGTTCTAATTTACGGATGATTCTTGGTCTACCTTCAATTAGTACGAGTACCACTGGTTTTCCAGTCTCAAAAGCAGCTTTGGCCAATCTCATCTGATTCTCATCTAACTTAAGTTCGTCAATTACACCAGGTGATTCTGCATATGCATTTTCACCAAGACAAAGAATGATTTTATCTACTTGGTTGGCTTTTGCAACTAGTGTTTTTGTATCATAGTTGGCTTCATTGTCAAATCCAGGTACAGAAGCGTTGATAACATTTTCTGATCCAACTAATTTTTCAATTGACTCTGCTACGGTTAAATAACGATCCGGATATTCTTGCTCCGCTTTTCCTTGCCAAGAGAAAGACCAACTTCCATTAAGCGGCCCAAGATTATTCGCACATGGTCCTGCCACTAAAACTTTATCTGATTTAGATAGGGGAAGGGCATTGTTTTCGTTTTTTAGAAGTACTATGGATTCTAATGCTGCATCCAACGCTACTTGGTCGTGCTCTGGTTTACCAAAATTGGCAATTGCTGCTTCTTCTACATATGCATTCTCGAATAGTCCTAACTTGAATTTTAGTTTTAGGATTCTTCGAACAGATTCGTTGATACGTTCTTCTGTAATCTCTCCGTCTTTTACAAGAGCTACAAGATGCTCACAAAAGTCATATCGATTAGGAACCATGCTCATATCTAAACCAGCAAGAATTCCAATTTTTACAGCCTCACGAGGAGTTTTTGCAACCCGATGTCTTTCATGCAATCGAATAATATCCTCCCAATCCGTTACTATAACTCCTTCAAAACCAAATTGTTCTCTAAGAACCTCAGTTAACAAATAGTGACTTGCATGAACAGGCATTCCATTTACAGATGCTGAATTGATCATGATCGTTGAGGAGCCTGCTTCAACCGCTTTTTTGAATTGAGGCAGGTGGTGTTCCCACATTTCAATATCAGAAATAAAGGCTTCAGTACGATCTTTCCCACTACGAGGTACAGAATATCCAACAAAGTGCTTCATACACGAAGCAACAGAAGTGATTTGGTCTAATCCATCCTCTTCATACCCTTGAATAGCAGTAGTGCCCATTACTCCACACAAAAAACCATCTTCACCAAATGTTTCTGGAAAACGAGGCCAGAGTGGTTCACGACCTACATCTAATACAGGATCGAAATCCCAACGGATTCCAGATGCGCGTGTTTCTAAAGCTGTAATTTTAGCAGCCTGTTTTACTAAACTAGTATTTCTTGTTGCTCCCATTGCTAGGTTGTGTGGGAAAAGCGTACTTTCCTTAGTATAGGTAACTCCGTGAATTGCATCAATACCGTATAGTACTGGTATTTTGTTAGGGTTTTCCAAAGCTAAATCCTGAACTTGCTTGATAATCCCATGCCACTTTTCTAAGCTATATGCATTTCCAGCAGAATTTAAAATAGATCCTACATGATACTTCTGAATCGCCTCTTTTAGCTTTCCTTCGTCAATTTTTTTCTCTTTTCCATCATGTTGGTTTTCACTTGAACTTAGAAAACCTAGTGTGAGTTGGGTCATTTCCCCCACCTTTTCTTCGATAGTCATTTTGGAAATGAGTTCTTCTACTTTTTGATCGATTGGATCATTGCTTGTAGCGGAAGTTGAAGCAGATGTTTTGTCAGAATTGTTAGCAGTACTTGAATCAGTACATTGAGTAAGGAAACAAGTTGTGGTAACCGTAAGTAGTACGAATGAAACTTTGCGGATCATGTTCATAGTGTTGTTCTAATTTTAGTCTAATTCGATTTAATAAGCTTTCGATATTCAATACCGTATTGATGAACTACCTTCAAGAAATATGTACCTGTTGGGAATTCAGAAAGGTCTATTTGAAACTGGTTTTGATTATTTATTCTTTGATTTTTAAGTTCACGTCCAAACGCATCTGCGACTGAAATTTCTTTAGCTGCTGATGTGCTAGTAACTTCAAAAACGGAGTTGCTTGGGTTTGGCCAAACTCTCAAATGGTTGGAAGAAACATTACTTATTCCTCCTACATATTGCGAATCGGCATATGCAACGAAGTTGATAGAGAAAGGCTTTGCTTCAATTTTAAAGTTACCATCTACTCTTCGTCCATACGGGCTAATGTTTGTGTAATTAGTTGGTCCACCTTCAGATAGGGTGGTAGTTTTTTCGTTAATATAAATTTTGTAATCTGCTTCATCATCAGCGCGCATTTCATACCAAAATAAGTGCGTTTTAGAAGATGAATTACTAATGTCCAATTGAATGGTTTTTGAAAACCCTGTCGTGTTTACCACGATAAAACCAAGCTCTCCACCTTGAAAAATTGATCCATAGACCTGCACGGTAGTATCATTGGTTGAAGTACTTATCAAGTCTCCACCAACGAATTTTGGAAGATAATGATATAAGTAAAAATTAGGGCGAGCTGTAAAGTTTGGTACATCAGGATCGTTATTGGAAAGGAATCCATGATCTCCACCATCTGCATCGGTGCCATCTTGAATGTCCCAAAGCATGCTCATGCCAAAACGATTTTTAATTTGTTCCATGATCACCTGACTTACAAAAATAGAATTGGCCATAGCTGTTTCTCTATTTCCTGAATTACTATTGAATTCTGTCATTGCAATAGGGAAGTGGTCGAAGTTTTTGGAGGTATATGAGGAGACCATGTTTTGAATATTCACGCGGTCTTCTGAAATTTCCTTAACCATGCTCATCATTTCAGCATAGGTTACATCATTTTCGTTTGGCTTGCTTATGAAGTACTCATGTGAGATTAGGAAGTCAGCTGAGTTTTCAACCTTTTCTAATACCAATTTTGTCCAGTCATTGCTTTGCCCATCGCGATTTCTAATTACAGCGCCTAACTTTATGGTTGAATCTGCTGCTCTCATGGAATCAGCGAAAACATTGAATAGGTCACCATAAATACTTCCTGTTATTTTAACTCCATTTACTTCATATCCAGCTTGCCATTTTCCGTAGTTTTCATTCCCAATTTCCCAATATTGAACGTTTCCATTCAAAGTGTCATTCATGTATCGCACAAAGTTTGCCGCATAATGAGCAGCATCTTCGATACGGGTGGAAGGAACACCGTAACGTGCATAAGATAAATTTACGCAAACCACAGGTACCGAATTCATTGAGTCACAAAGGTGCAGATAGTCATCAGGTTTTAACCTCCAAGAGTCTTCACCATTTACAACACCACCGTCATCAATAATTGGATCAGGAAGGGTAGAGTCAGGTACATTTCCGTCCCAGAAATAACGATTGGAAGTATTGCCACCAGGAAACCGCAAATAGTTAGTGTTAGACGTTCTAAGAAGAGGAAGTCGTACACCGTCAGTTAAGATGTTATTTCCAACCCAATGACCAATGTTATTAGCAAAATGGGTAGGTAACACTTTAGCAGTTTTGGAAGATGCATCAACCGTAACCACCACATCTCCAACATCGTTAGGTGCGATCACAGAATCAAAAAAGTAAGGAGAAGTATAGGAACGCTGTTCCCATGTGTCTGAGAACGTGTTTAATTGTGCATTAGAGATACTTACAACTAATGCTAGTAAAGTTCCTATACAATATCTTATGTTTTTAAATTCCATAACTACACGTGTTGAATCGCCCTAGGTGTCTTAGTGTATTACTTTTAACTTTCTAACCATAGTTCCTTTTTGGGTGTTCACAAAAACAATGTAATTCCCAATAGGAAGTGTTTTAGTAGAAAGAGTTGCCTTCTCAGAATATAGATCTGTACTTGAAATAACCGTTGCTCCAATTAAATTACGAACCTCAATTGATTCAATTCTATCATTGTCAACAGAAAAATTAACTACATCTGAAGTCGGGTTAGGGTATACTTTTAAATCACTAAAATCACCTTCTGCTATTCCACCAACGGAATCGGTTTTTACAGTATCAATGGTAGCACAATCGAACGAACCGTTAACTACTGTTGCTTCATCTATAAACACAGTTCCTGTGTTTGGGAATTGCAGTTTAAGAACTCTAACTAAGCCAGTTAGTGAGGTGTCAGAAGTGAAACTGTAGCAATATGGTTTCCAAGAGTCTGTAATAGTAAAATTACCTGATCCGAAATCAGTGAATGGAGCTTCTGTTAAAGAGGTTCTCGCTATGATGTCAACATTACCAGTTGCTGTTTTTGCCCAAAAATAAACCGTATATTCTTGATCCTTGAAAATGTCTGACTTACAACTAGATAATTGTACTGCACTTTGCACCGAACCTGCAGTTACTACTTCTATTTTAGCCGATTGACTTCCTACATGGAATTCATCAGTATTAACCGTAATTTGAGCAACAGCTCCGTTTGTAATGGAAGTTGTCCAATTGGAAAGATCAGTTTCAAAATTGTTATCACAAATTTCAGCCTGCGGTGGAACTTCTTCAATAGTTACAGAATCAAACAAACACGTACCTTCAGAAACGGCTTTTACTTTAAAGATTCGAATATCTCCTTTGATGGTAGAATCTAATGAACACGTATATTCATATGGCATCCAGGAGGTATTCAAGGTAATGTTTGATGAACCATATACCGAATATGGAGGAGAGGCTAACGCACTGCTTGCTTCAACATCCATTGTCCCAGAAACGGCTTTTGCATAAAACTTAATTTTATACTTTTTGCCTGCTTCAAGATCAGATTTGCAACTCGATAATATTACCGAACCAGAGGATAAGTCTGGAGCCTCCATACGCGCAGATTTGGTGCCACTATGTACATCTGTGGTCTCTTCGATGATTTGAGAAGAAGGGGCTGATACTGTTTTAGCAAAATTCCCAAGTCCAACTTCAAAATCTCCGTCACAAATTTCTGGGAAAGCTACCAGTTTTTCGATTTGAATACCGTCAATGTAATACGTTCCTTCTGAGTTGAACCTAAACTTCATTATTTTGACATCCCCAGTAAGTGAAGTGGCATTTGAAGCATTAAAACTAAATTTTTGCCAAGTGTTCGTCACAGTAACGTTAGCTACGCCAAAATCAGCAAAGTTTGAAGTCGCTTTAGCGGTGCTAGCCTTTAAATCTAAACTTCCGGTATCCGATTTTGCCCAAAATGAAATACGATAGGTGAAATTACTATCTAAATCTCCTGTACAGCTTGATGCAACAACAGTTCCGGGAAGTGTATCAACTTGTACTTTCATGGTTTTAGTACCATCCTGTGCATCGGTAGAATCACTGGAAAAGGTAGCAACTGCACCAGCATTTGCAAATGTTGTCCAATTGGTGAGCATGTCTTCGAATGAAGGGTTACAAACTGAATCTGCTTGTCCATATCCAGCTGAGGTTATAAACGTGATTAAGATGATTGGTAATAGTTTTTTCATAATTATCTTATTTTGGTTCTGTTCAATTTAAGGATTTTCTTAGAGCTTTTAAAGCATCTTGATATTCTACTTTCTTGGAAGTGTAGTTTTGATCTGAAACTATGTTCTTATTTTCTTCTGGATCCGCAACGTGATTGTACATCATGCTGTCTAGGATTTGTCCATTTTTTGGATTTACAAATTCTGTGTAGGTTACGTCTTTAGTAATTATTGACTCTCCTTTATGAAATTTAGAGAATGCAACTTCCTTGGAATTATCTTTTATCAAGTTGTCTCCCATTAAGTGTTCAGGTGATTGTAATCCAGTCAATGCACATAAGGTAGGGTAGATGTCTAATAGTTCTACAATGTTATCCCTGGTTCCTGGAGTAATTCCATTTTCACCTGCGGATTTGATCATTAATGGGGTATTTGTGGCAAGGTCATACAAGCTATGCTTACACCATAGGTCATGTTCACCCAATGTCCAGCCGTGATCTCCGCAAAGAACAATAACGGTATTATCATAAACACCTTCGTCTTTGAGGGATTGGATAAGTTCTCCTAGAAGCTTGTCAACATAACTGATGCATGCATAATAGCCATGACGTAGTTTTCTTGCTTGTTCTTCAGGAATTGATCCTTCATCTGGAATATCTACATACTTTCTTATTTCTCCATAATTGTGCAAAGACATTTTTGGAGCGTTTTCAGGAGCATAATTGTTGTTAGCAACTTGTATAGACTCAGAATCATAAAGATCCCAGTATTTTTTAGGTGCGTTGAAAGGAAGATGAGGTTTAACAAATCCTACAGCAAGGAAAAAAGGTTTATCCGCCTTACTTAGCTTTTTTAGATCTTCTACACTCTTTTTGAGTACTTTTCCATCTGCATAATCGTAATCGCCACAAGTTCCAATTTCGTGAGAAACTCCTTTTTTGTTGGTTTCATTGAAGATTTTTATGTTTTCCGGGTTTTGATAATCTTTGAAATTTTTCACCGCGTGATACGCAGGTTCACTCCAACTGTTTGGAGAATCTTGCTTGTGATGAAAGATTTTACCATTAGAAATAGTTGTGTAACCTTGTTCTTTAAACCACTGTGGTAAAGTTGGAGCATTTGGAGCTTCAAGATCTGCACGTGCATCAAATCGAGTAAATCTATTGTTAGAAGGTCTAAGTCCTGTTAGCAACGAGGCTCTTGAGGCACCACAAACGGGTACTTGGCAATATGCTTTGTCAAATACAGCTGATTCATTTGCAAGAGCATCAATGTTGGGAGATTTAATATTCGATTTACCAAAACAATTAAGTTCAGGTCTCAAATCATCTATCATGATGAAAAGGACGTTAGGTTTCTTTTTTACGTCCTCCTTCAAAGGAATGGGATCATACTTTTTAGTAGGTTGGGAATGATCGTTTGATGAAATAAACGATAATCCAACGGCAATTATCCCTCCTAGAATTACGCCTGAAACTATTGATTTAATATGTCCGATGTTCTTAGCCATTATTTGGACTTCACAATGATATAATTTACACTAAAAGGTCTTGACTCGAACTTTACTCCATTTTCTCCCATAGATATTTTATTAGCAGGGGTTTTACGATAATTCGCTGGTCCCCCTGCAGGTTGATTGCTTGTTACTCCATTTACGAAAACCTGTCTTGATAATGGATCTTCATTATATAATTCGTACTGATAAAATTCGTTTCCTAACTCTATATTATCGGTTTTAATGCTCACAACTTCACTATTAGGAGACTTGTTCACCACTACAAACCCAGCTTCTCCAGATTTGAAAGTAGTTGGATAAACACGTATGTTTTCTTCTGTAGAGGTGTAGTTGTAAAGTATATCTCCGAAACATTTGTTATAAAAATAATAGTGATAAAAGGATGGGTGAGGAGACCATTTAACCATGTCAGTTTCTTTATGAGATGTAAACATTCCATGATCATCTCCATCTCGATAACCATTATACAAATCCCACATCATTGCACTTCCATAGCCTTGTCGGACTAATTCACCTAAATTGAGTGCGAAAAATACTCCTGCTGTATGAGATACATTAGCTGCACCATCTTGTTTAGAGATTGTTGCTGTTGAGTGAGTATTAAATTCTGTCAAAGCGATAGGTAAGTGGTTTTTAGGCTTATCGGTATGCGTAGTGATTGCTTTGTTTACAACCTTTATATATTTGGCGGACTGATCTACAGCGTCCAACATTTCTTCAGGCGTAGCTGGTGTACCGTGTTTGGTATAATAGCTATGTAAGATATAGTAGTCTGCATCATCAATAATTTCAGGAATTACTTTTTCATTCCATTCAGCCATGATTTCCTTTTTTGGTCCAGAACCTTTCATTTTTTGGTATCCAACAACCCCAATTTTAATGGTTGGATCTACCGCTTTCATGGCTTTAATAAATTCTCTACAGTGTGCACCATAAGTTGCTGGGTCAATAAAACCGCGGCCTTCTACATAATGACCTGCTTGCCATTGTCCCCAGTTTTCATTTCCTATTTCCCAGAACTTTACATTTAGTTTACGATTAATATTTACTTCTCGAACCCATTCTGCTGCATAATTAACTGCATTTTGGAGTCTTTGTAGAGAATCTTCTTCGGTACTGTATCTTACATATGAGTAGTTGACACAGATACTTCCATTGGCTCCTGTCCTTAATAAAGTCTCATAATAAGACTTTGGATTATATTGGAAATTACCAAACTCACCTAGTTTAGGAGGAGTGGTTCGTCCCGAAAACTTATTCTTTAAAATAGAAGAAGGAACTCCTGGAGGTAATTGTCCTTCGTTCGCAGCATCCCAAAAGAAATCGTTGGCAAGGTTTCCACCAGGATAACGGAGCAATGTGATTCCAGCATCTTTAATTTTAAAAACAAAATCTTCTCCCTGCATAATATCTCGCCCCATCCATGTACCCGTATTGTTTCCAAAAATCCATGGGGATACTTTCGTTATAGTGTCTTTGAAATCTACCTTGACTTCAACCGAATGAGGTTTGTCAATAGCAGGTTGTTCCGTGGTTTTTCCGATTCCTGAAAATCTTTTAGGTTTCCAATCTTCTAGAAAGAAACCTGGGTTGCCCGTCATTGCAGGAATCTGTCCAAATGACGTGCTAATTGTCATTATAGACAAAGAGTATATTATAATCTTGAGCGTTTTCATAGCGTTCATGGTTTGAAGATAAATACGCAAATCGTAAACCAATTTTTTTTCACAAAAAATATACGATTATTTAACCCAAATATTTAAGGTTAAATACAGTTTTATTTCACTTTAGTAGATTTCAAAAACCTCTAAATTTTACTGTATAAGCTATTTTACTAAATAAAATTACGCTTAAATATTTAACCGTAATAAACCTGCATTTAAATCAAATTAAACCAAGACGAAATTCGGATATATCCTGAAAAAAAATTGGATAAAATTTGGTTTGTCATTAAATTCAGATGTTGCCAAAAAATAAAAATTAATGAAAGTTAGTATTAAAATATCGCTAGTTCTGTTCTGCACGATTTTTTTAGCACGTTTCGCGAGTGCTCAGAACAAAAATATAATACTTGTTATAACCGACGATCTAAACGACGCTGTTGAAGGTTTTGGTGGTCACCCTCAAGCTATTACTCCACATTTAGATGCCTTGGCTCAAAAAGGAGTTCGATTTACGGCCGCCAATTGTAGTGCTCCAATATGCGGGCCTTCCAGAGCTTCACTTATAACAGGGCAATATCCACATACTAATGGTATTACAGGTTACGAACAAAATAAGAATAAGCCTCAAAGTATGCCAACTACTCAAAACCTAGATTGGTTATTTGAGCATTTTATGAACAATGGATACAATACTTACGGAACAGGGAAGATTTTTCATGGAGGTCAACCTGAGCCAGGTCAGTTTATAGATTGGGGAGTTGATGGAGACCAAGGTCCTTGGGGATGGGATGGTCTAACGTTGAATGGAGCTACGGTTCCAAGAGATTTTGGACATTCTTATAGACCTGCAAACCTTAAAGTTGATTACGCACGTTTATCAGAAGTACCTACAACGGACGGAAACTTTGGTTGGTTTAATGCTAAAGCAAGTACCTTCAATTACGTGGATGAGAATAACCGTGATTTGATGAATGATGAGGTTTCTGTAGAATATGTAGATAGCTTATTACAACTTAATCATACTAACCCATTTTTTATTACGGTAGGAATAGTAAGGCCTCATGCTCCATATATAGCACCTGATACGTTTTTTCAGATGTATGATACTATGAGTATGGTTATGCCTCCACTTCCTCCATTCGATGACATGGACGATATTGCTACTGGTTTGGTAAACAACTCTCCAGGATACGGAGTAGCGAGCAGTACATTTGAGAACTTCTATGAAGTTGATTCTACAGGTTTTTATCATGAAGAATGGATTAAGGCATATTTGGCATGTGTTACCTATGCTGATCATAGTTTAGGACAAATTATGCAGTCACTTGAGCAGAGTGCTTATGATACTAATACTATTGTAATATTTACCAGCGATCACGGATATCATTTTAATGAGAAGCAAGGAGCGGCGTTTAAAAACACTGGGTGGGGAGAAGTAACTCGAATTCCATTTTTGATGTATGGAAAAGGTGTAACTGCAAATCAAGAATGTACACAGCCAATTACCAATGTTGATATTTATAAAACATTGGTGGACTACGCTGGAATTCCAGATCCAGGACATCTTGATGGACATAGTTTATTAGGATTGGCGGCAGACCCTATAAATGGAAGTTGGACGGGACCAGAAATTGCCGTGACTTCCGTACAACCGCAAGAAAAGAATTATCCTTTATATACACCCGCTAATAAGGATTACTCTCATTATTCAGCTAGATCGGAGCAGTTTAGGTATATTCTTACTTCGAATGATGAAGAAGAACTTTATGATGAGTTTAATGATCCGTATGAATGGACAAATTTAGCAAATGATCCCGCATATGAATCTATCAAGTTGGATTTACGTGCTAAATTGATTGCTTTGACCGGAAGAAGACCATTCAATGAGAACAAAACCAACTTTGTGTACAATGGCTCTTTCGAAGATCATTTAGCAGGATATACTCCACAACTGTCAGGAGGCGCAAGTGGATATTTTAAAATTGATTCTACGGAATTTGTAGATGGTAATTACAGCTTTGAGTTTCAAGCGGATGTATTAGATAACCCATGGAATACCCAATTGTTTACAGATAATATGACCTTTGAAAATGGACAAGAATACAATGTTTCTTTTTGGGCAAAGGCTGATAATGCAGACTCAAGAATTAAATTTCAAGTTAGAGAAAATGCCGCGAAGATCAACTTTGTTAGTTCAGAAGACACATTGACGACTGATTGGAAAAAGTATTCATACAATTTCACTTCGACACTTACTTCTTTGCATGATGCTAGAATTCAAATTCAATTCTTGGATGTAGACCGGTACAACATAGACGATATCCGTTATGAGAAAGTGCTGCCACAATTAGTTTTTGATTGTAATGGTGATTTCGAAGATGACTATAATCATTGGTCGCAGACCGCTAATAATACAGCCGTAGTAAACTTTTCAATTGATACCATAGATGTGTATGAAGGAAACAAGGCTGCTTGTGTAGATGTACAAACATTGGGTGCAAACCCATGGCATCAGCAATTAGTGATCAACCCTGACGATGCGAGTTGCATTGATACAATTATTTCTGGACAAACGTATGAAATCGGTTTTTATGGAAAATACCCAGCAGGATCAGGTGATTTGAGATTAGCCTTTTCAACAGGGCCAACTACTATTACCAAAGTTCAGACTAATATGTCTTTAGATACGAATTGGGTTCCCTATTCTGATACTTGGGTAGCAGATACAAGTGTTTCACCTAGTGGAATGAGGATCAAAATTCAATTTCAGGATACCGGTAAATACTTAATTGATTCTGTTTATATCAAAAATATAATTGATTGTCATGGTGATACCAATGGTTCAGCCTACATAGATAATTGCGGAATTTGTGTAGCTGGAAATACAGGTAAGCAAGCATGTATACAGGACTGTGAAGGAAACTGGGGAGGAACGGCTTATTTAGACTCATGCAGTAACTGTATAGGGTTTGGAGATCAGCCTTGCGTACAAGATTGTAACGGAGAGTGGGGAGGAAGTTCGTTTACTGACTCGTGCGGTACATGTGTGAATCCAAACCTGGGTGAAATGGCTTGTAGTCAGGATTGTGAAGGGATTTGGGGTGGTTCTGCATATTTAGATTCATGCGGTACGTGTATAAGTATTAATAATGGTAATGTTCCATGTATAGCGGATTGTGACGGAGTTTTTGGAGGATCAGCGTATTTAGATTCTTGTGGTGTGTGTATTAGCATCGCAAATGGCAATCAACCATGTATACAGGATTGCGATAGTGCATGGGGAGGTAGTGCCTTTGTAGACTCTTGTGGCAATTGTGCTGGTGGAAATACGGGTGTTAACCCAATAACAGATGCCGATAGTTGTAACCTTGGAATTCTAAATACTCAGAGTCAATTAGTTGAAATATTCCCTAATCCAAGTAGTGGAGAATTTAATGTTCATCTCATGGTAAATGAGCCTGTAGTTCTTAGAGTATTTTCATCAACGGGACAAGAAGTTTTATCCAGAGAAGAAGTAGGTGACTTTAAACTAAGATCCGAAGAATTGCCATCTGGATTATACATGGTAATCGTGGAAGCGGGGAATAGAAATTATAGAACCAAAATTATAAAAGAATAGAAAATGAAGTTAGCAACAAAAATAGGTTTACTCTTTGCCCTCACAGGTGCTCTAATCTTTAACGTTAAAAATCTTAACGCTCAAAACCCAAATGTAATCTTCTTTGTAGTTGATGATATGGGATGGAAGGATGTTCAGTTCAATGGTTCCCCTTTGTACGAAACGCCACAAATTGACCAATTGAGAAATGAAGGAATGTTCATGCGCAATTCGTATGTAGCCCATCCAAGGTGTCAACCATCGAGATGGTCTTTTGCTTCGGGTCAATATCCAGCTCGAGTAGGCTATCCAGGTAATTTTTCAGATTCTTTGCGTAGAACCTATGTGTCCGTAGCAGAAAGTTTTAAAGAGAATGACTATATCACAGGTTTCTTTGGGAAATGGCATCATGCAGGAGATTTAGTTACTGATCACGGTTTTGATGTTAACGTTGGCGGTAACAATACAGATGGTGGAGCAGCCTCACACTTCTTTCCGTTTGGTTTGAATAATGGTTTGGAAACAGGAGTTAATGGTGAATTTCTTTCAGATCGTTTAACCGACGAAGCGCTTACGTTTATTAATAACCATAGGGATACGACGTTCTTTGCTATGGTATCACATTTTGCTGTTCATACACCTATTGAGTGTAAGCCAGCTGATAGTACATATTTTCAAACTAAGGTTGATGGAATGACATTTAGTGGACCAGCTACCGTAAGTGAAACGAATGGTTTGGCTCAAACTAAAGCACATCAGGATAATGCGGTTTATGCTGGGCTTGTAAGAAGCATTGACGAAAGTTTAGGGCGAATTCGGGATAGTTTAACGGCTTGGGGATTAGATTCTAATACGGTAATTGTTTTTACTTCGGATCATGGAGGCCTTTCTACAACTGGAATTAACAATAATCGTCAGTTAGCAACCTCCAATTTGCCACTTCGAGCAGGAAAGGGACATGTCTATGAAGGAGGAATTCGAGTTCCAACTATTGTTACATGGCCAGGACAAGTAACTGCAAATTCAACTTCGTTAGCAAGAGTTACTGGTACGGACTTTTATCCGACTATGTTGGATTTAGCAGGATTGCCAGTTTACCCAGATCGGCATTTAGACGGAGAAAGTTTTAAATGGGCGGTTATGGAGAACTCAAATCCCAATCCTGATCGAGCAATGTATTGGCATAATATTAAAAGTCGATTAAATAGCACTGGAGATACTAATTCGTCTGCTGTTGTTCAAGGTAATTATAAGTTGATTGAATTTTTGGAGTCGGGTACTCTTGAACTCTATGATTTGGACGCCGATGAAGAAGAGCAAAATAATCTAGCTTCAATGTTTCCAGAAATTGCCGATTCCTTGAGAACCATGTTATACAATTGGAGATGTTCGATAGGAGCACAAGATTCACCTACACCAGTGGGTGCATGTGGTGATTTTGTAGAAGGTACCTTCGAATTTTGTTTATCAGGTTGGACAGCCTCAAACGATCACAATGGGACATATTTAGGACCGATAGGAATTACTGATTCTATTGCCTACGAGGGGAGTCATTCGATCTCTGCGGACAACTTGGTATTACATAATTGGAAACATAGAATAGATAGTGATTGTCGCTTTGATTTGGTCGGTGGGCAACTATATCGAATTAATTTTCATGCCTTGCACGAGTCAGCTGGAGGCGAAATTCGTTTCACATTACAGGATTCGGCCAATTTAGCCCTTGATAACACCGTATTTGCTATTGATTCAACCGATTGGAAAGAGTTTAGTTATGACTATACTCCGGCTACGGATCAGCCCAATTGTAGATTAAGAATAAGTTTTAGAAAATTAGGTAAGCACAATTTAGATAACATCATTTTTACTACGAATGATTGTAATGGAGATTTTGGAGGTTCTGCATTCATTGACTCCTGTGGTAGTTGTGTAGGAGGAAATACGATGAACACAGCATGCACGCAAGATTGTGAATTAGTATGGGGTGGAAGTGCCTATTCAGATTCATGCGGTACATGTATTAGTACAGGTAATGGAAACGTCCCTTGTACTCAAGATTGCAATATGGAGTGGGGTGGTACGGCTTACACGGATTCGTGTAGTGTATGTGTTGGTGGTAGCACAATGCTTGAACCTTGTACTCAAGATTGTAATATGGAATGGGGAGGAACGGCATATTTAGACTCGTGTAGTGTGTGTGTTGGTGGTAGCACATCCATGGAGCCATGCGTGCAAGACTGTAACTTAGATTGGGGAGGAACCTCAGTAGTTGATTCTTGTGGAAATTGTACAGGTGGTAATACCGGTATGTCTGGAATTTTCAATGCAGATTCATGTAACGTAGGAATTTATGAAAAGATAAGTTTTGAGAATTATGTTCAAGTTTACCCGAACCCAAGTGTTAATGAGTTTAATGTTGTTAAAATGAATAGCTCTTCATTTAACGTCGCCGTTTATAACTCAATTGGAAAACAAATTTATAGCGGTGAACTTTCGACACGAATGTCAATAGGAGAGTCATGGAAGTCTGGAGTTTATCATATGGTAATTCAAGTTAATGACATCCGTTTTACCAAGACTTTAGTTAAATCAGAATAACAAAAAGTTGGTTAGGTTTAGTAGACATATCGTTTTTTTGTTAACCCTGTTAGTGATGGTTGTTAATACCACATTATCTCAGGTTAGTGATTATTATATCAATCAGGCAAGCACTGCAGATGTTGCTCAGGGAGCGACTAATCAAGTATTGTTGATGGTTAATTTAAGAGCCGAATCAGCAATAAACCTTGAAAGTGTAAGGGTGAGGCTTGAAGCAACTATTAATGCCAATAATTCTGATAATGTTCATGTATACTATACTGGTGCAACCCCTTCTTTTAATACCTCAAGTTTATATGGAACCCAAACAGGTCCTTTAGCTGCAGCTACTAATTATACCATTGCGGGTGCTCAAACTTTGAACCCAGGTGATAACTACTTTTGGGTGTGTTTGGATGTTAGTGCAACCGGTGTTATTGGAGAAACTGTGGATGTTAAATTTAATGGTTACACAACATCTGGGACATTAGTACCCATTACTAATTTTTTAAATGATCCTTTTGGTGAAAGAACCATAGTAGCGGGTCCTGTTGAATCCGATTGTGGCGACGGTATCGATAATGATGGAGATGGTTTGATAGATTGCTTCGATTCAAACTGTTTTGGAAGTATTGAATGTGCAGGGAATTATTATGGTACGGATCCAAAGTGTCAAAGAGGCACACCAAACCTTGGATACAATGCATTTGCGATTAAATGGGCATCAACTGAAACAGAAAACGATTCTAGAATTACTCCAATGGTAGGGGATATTGATGCAGATTGTATTCCGGAGATTATAACCATGGTTGATGGCCCCGATCGTGTCAAAATTTATAATGGAATTACTGGGCAGCTCGAACGTGATTTTAGCGCTACGATTAATACTGAAAATACATACTCAAATTTTGCTATCGGAGATATAAACAATGATGGCTTTGGTGAAATTGTAAAGATGGAAGGTAGTAGAATTGCTGCTTATTCCTATTTAGGAGTTCAATTGTGGACCTCTAGCACAGCTTTGAATAGAGGGTCTGTACATGTTGCAATAGCGGACTTCGATGGAGATGGTAATCCAGAAGTTTATGGAGAAGATCAAATTTTTAACGGAGCTACAGGAGTGCAAATTGCGGATGCCAATGGAAATAGAGGGGATCAAGGAGGAAACAATGGTTCATCGATTGCTGCCGACGTTTTATCAGATTCATATTGTACAGATTGCGCAGGATTAGAGTTAATTATTGGTGCGGAAGTGTATAGCGTTAACATTGGAGCAGGAACAGCAACGTTGGAACTAGATGTCGTTGGAAGTATTACACTTTCGAACCCTTCGAGTGGAGATGGGTTTACTTCGGTGGGAGATATTGACAATAATGACACCTTAGATGTGGTGGTTGCTGGACAATTTGGAGGAGGCCCTTCAAGTTATGTATATGCCTATACACCAGAGACAGGAGCTATGTTTTCAACGGGCTATAGAATGAACGATTTCACAAACGGAACGGGTTATAAAAATAACGGACGTCCTACGTTGGCTGATTTGGATGGAGATGGAGATCTTGAAATAGTTATGGTAAGTCAGAACGTGATGGGTGTTTTACATCATGATTTCACGGAAATTTGGTCCCGAGATGATCTTAATGACCAGAATTCAGGGCAAACCAGTAGTACTGCTTACGATCTCGACGGTAATGGATCAATGGAGATTATCTACAGGGATGAAACAGACCTTTATATATTTGAAGGAATGACTGGAGCTACCGTAATGTCAACAACCTGTTATTCTCAAACCAGAGGGGAATATCCGATTGTCGCAGATGTCAATTTGGATGGCATTGCTGATATTGTTACGGTTTGTGGAAACAGTTCAGGAAGTACAAAAGGACCTGTTACGGTGTTCAATGACGACACTCATAATTGGATTAGCGCCAGAAGTGTATGGCATCAGCACGGTTATAATCCAACGTTTATAAATGATGATTTAAGTGTTCCTACCTACGCACAGCCAATTGGGAATGTGGGAATGAATAATTTTCATGTTCAAAGTCCAAGAATTAGCACTGGAGGTACTTCTTTAGTAGCTCCAAGAACGGATATGATCCCTGTTATTGATAGTATTGTTCCATCGTCTTCATGTGATACAGATAGTGCTGTTGCTTATCTAAGTGTTTGCAATAGCGCAGGAGAGTTTTTGGACAATAATTTAATTAAACTTTCTGTATATGAAGGAGACCCATTAGCCGGAGGTACTTTGATAAAAACGGTTGATTATAACTTAGATTCAAATCTCGTTTTTGACAATATTAACTGTAACTCTACTGATCCAGCCTTGCTTAATAACATTTGCATGAGTCTGAGTTTTAATATTACACCAGGTGATTATATGCTTTATGCAAAAGTAAATGATGATGGTTCTGACCCTGCTAATTCGCCTGTAACGACCTTTAATGAATGTAATACCACTAACAATGTAAATAACACCGCAGTTGCATGTGCTTTAGTTTTGCCATTGGAAGAGATTAATTTAAAGGGACAAAATAACGCTGATCATAATCGTCTGATTTGGAATGCCTTCGGTACAGATTTGAATAAAGTTACCTACGAAATTTATAAGTCTCCAAATGCAAAAGATTTTGTTAAAATAGGCGAAGTGAATGACGGAACGGATAAATTTGAAGACCATGACTACCCGCTAACCTCGTATTATCAAGTGAGAGGAAAAACGTCTAAGAATAACTTCGTTAAAACATCTAATACTATTTACCTAAAAGGTCCAGAACAAATTAGCGTTTATTCTTTTGGTAACGGCGAAATTAGAATAAACGGTCAACAGATTAATGAGCCAGTTGAATTGACTATCGTGGACATGGCTGGTAAGTTAATAAAGACCGAAATTTTTGAGAATCAAGGAGGAGTAATTTCGGAGCAAATAAGAAATTCATTATCTTCGGGGATGTACATTGTTCAATTGAACGGTGTTTTAACAGGAACAAACCTGATTAGAAAGAAGATCCTTATTACCGAATAGATTATGAAATATTGTTTACCAATTAGATTTAGTAAGACTAGATTTGATTTGTTGTTAATGTCCATCTTTTTGTTTTTTACCACTTTTACCTTCGGACAAGTTTGCGATACTACTAACAGGTATACGGAGGTCGAATTTTTTAATCAAAATCAAATAGACTCTGTTTTAGATGTTACTTATGCCACAGGAGTGGTAAATTATTTAGGTATTACTCAAGACTTAGCCATGGATCTCTATTATCCTGATCTATCTGTTGATACTATGTCAAAAAGACCTTTCATTATGTTTGTGCATGGTGGAGGGTTTCTCAATGGTGATAAGCAAGGTGTTAGAGCTCATTGCAGAGAGTTTGCCAAAAGAGGTTTTGTTTGTGCTACACTGCAGTACAGGTTAGGTTGGAATATTTCTAGTCAAACCAATCAAAACTACGCAATATACAGAGCTGCCCAAGATGCACAGGCTGGACTCAGGTATATAGTGGAAAAATCGGATACATTTAGAATTGACACCGCTTGGATGTTTATGGGAGGGCAAAGTGCAGGTTCTTTGACCTCATTATACACCGCTTACGTTGATGAGCAGGAGTGGAATACCACTTTAGTTGGTGTGGTAGATTCACTGGGAGGCTTGTACACCTCTGGAAATAGTTTAACTCATGATTTTTCACTAAAGGGAATTTATAATAATTGGGGAAGTGTGGTTGCAACGGCTTTGAGTCCTTCGGAAATGTTACCTACGATTGCATTTCATGGGTTCTTGGATAATGTAGTTCCTTTTAATAATGGAATACTAGGGTCTATCGGTTCAGGTAGCATTCACGACATTGCTATTAATAATGGAGTTTGTTCAGAATTGAACGTTGATTCTACAGCAGGACACGGTTTTTTTCAGTCTGCAGGAGGGATTATTCATAGAGCAAGCCGTACAAGTTGTTTTTTTAAGAATGTGATGTGTGGCACTTGTAGCTCAGATTATATCACCGATTCTATTCCAGCTTCCTGTGCTAATCCAAATATTCCAATTGCTGAGTGCGGTGAATTTGTAGCAGGTTCTTTCGAATTCGACCTATTTGGTTGGACGGCAGGAGATAATGATAACGGAACCTATCTTGGACCCATTGAAGTAACAGATTCTATTTCGTACCAAGGGAATTATGCGTTATGCGTAGATAATCAAGTAATTCATAGCTGGAAGCACCGAGTGGACAGCGATTGTAGGTTTGATCTTACGGGGGCTGAAACTTATCAGATTAGCTTTTACGCTTTACACGAATCTGGCACAGGAGAAATACGTTTGGTAGTTCAAGATTCAAGTAATACTCCATTAACCAATAGTACTTTTACCATTGATTCAACTGGTTGGAAGAAATACTCGTTTGAATACACTCCAACAACTGATCAACCAGAATGCAGGTTACGAATTAGTTTTAGAAACCTAGGTAAACATGCAATTGATAATATAGTATTTGCTACTCAGGATTGCAATGGTGATTTCGGAGGTACTGCATTCATCGATTCATGTGCACAGTGTGTTTCAGGAAATACGGGGAATATAGCATGTACACAAGATTGTGAAATGGTTTGGGGAGGAGCAGGATACCTTGATTCGTGCGGTACATGTATTACTATTAACAATGGTAATATGCCTTGTACGCAGGATTGTAATATGGAATGGGGAGGGACTGCCTATTTAGACTCTTGTAATGTTTGTGTTGCAGGTAGTACCATGTTAGAACCGTGTACCCAAGATTGTAATTTAGATTGGGGAGGGACTGCATTCGTTGACTCTTGTGGTAAATGTGTAGAAGGCAATACGGGTGTAACTGGAATATTTGATATAGATTCTTGTAACGTTGGTATTGGGAACAGCTTTAATCCAGATCTTTTGATTTATCCAAACCCAAGTAATTACGATTTCAATCTCATTAATTCAAGTTCAACAGAATTAGATCTTGAAGTGTATAACTCACTGGGAGAGCAAGTTTATAAAGGTAAAATGCGAACAAATCTTACTCTTGGAAAGGATTGGAATAGGGGAGTATATTATTTAGTGGTACAATCAAAAGGTAGGAAATTCTCCCGAACAATAATTAAATTGGAATAAGCCAACTACCATTCGGAAACTTAAAAAATGGAACATTGATAAAAGACTTAATAAAACTGGCAGGAAGCATATTATGCATTTGTTTAACACTAACAATAGCTGCTCAAGATAAAAAGCCCAATGTTCTATTTATAGCAATAGACGATTTTAAACCATTGGTTGGGACTTATGGAGTAAAAGATGTATTAACTCCAAATTTGGATAAATTGTCAGAGTCGTCTACGGTATTTCAAAATGCGTATTGCCAATATCCAGTTTGTGGTCCTTCCAGAGCAAGTATCATGACAGGTTTAAGTCCTGAAGTAACGGGAGTATTGGATTTGAAAACCAAAATGAGAGACGTTAACCCTAATGTTCTTACTATTCCGCAACATTTCAAAAATAATGGTTACACTACCGTTGGATTTGGGAAAATTTATGACCCACGTTGTGTGCAGAGTAGAAAAGAAGATGATCCAGAATCTTGGAGTGTACCATTTAGAAGACCACATGGAACTGCCGACAAATACAACAAGTTCGGAAGAATTGCTGTTAAAATTGTAGATGCTCCTGAAAATGAATTTACGGATGCTAAAATTTGCAATGCAGGTATAAAATCTATGGAACAGCTGTCGAAGGAAGATAAACCTTTCTTTCTAGCCGTAGGTTTTAAGAAACCCCATTTACCATTTATTGCACCTAAAAAATATTTCGACTTGTACGACCCTCAAAAGCTACCAATAGCTGATTTTAAGGACTGTCCAAGTAAAGCGAATTGTGAGTATATTCTCAATGATAATAATGAGATGTTGTCTTATCACCCGAGTGCTGATCCAACTACGGGAGATTCGAGCTATGCACCTTTTAAAATTGGAGGTTACATGGATGAACGTCAAGAACGAGAATTGCTTCATGGATATTATGCTTGTGCATCTTACATAGATGCTCAAGTTGGAAAATTATTGAACAAATTGGATGAACTTGGTCTGTCTGAAAATACTATAGTGATAGTATGGGGTGACCACGGTTTTCATTTGGGCGATCATGGAATGTGGGGTAAACATACTACTATGGAAGAATCTGCTAGAGTACCTTTGATCATTAAAGCTCCAGGTTATGAAGCAGGATCTTCCAAATCAATTACAGAATTTTTAGATGTATTCCCAACACTTTGTGATTTAGCAACAATCCCAACCCCGGATAACCTTGAAGGAATTAGTTTGAAACCGATATTGGAGAATCCCGTTGCTAAAGTAAAAGAAGGAGCAATCACACAATATAAGCGAAATGGAGCCTACGGTTACTCGTTAAGGACTGAAAAGTATCGATATACGGTTTGGGTCAATAAGAATAAAAAAACCGTGTACAACGACCTTTATGACATCCAAATTGACCCTGGTGAGACTAAAAATATCGTTCAGGAGAATTGGGATACTTGTGAGAAACTGAATAATCAGCTATTTAAAAAAAGAGCGGTTCTTAAAAGGCTTGATATTGACAAGTAGAAATATGCTGTATGCCATAATATTTATAGAAAGTTGCTACTTTAGAAAACTTAATTATGTCTGTTTCTGAAAGTCGATGAGTAAAACGAATCTTTATAAGTTGTTCCCTCTTGTATTTGTCTTTTTGTGGTCTTGTAATCAGGTAACAGAAGTCAAAGAAGCATTAACGAATGACGTCAGTCATAATACTTTTGTGGGATCTTCCGAATGTATGAATTGTCATAAAGATCAATTCGAAAAGTGGGAAGGTTCACACCATCAAAAATCAATGTTGCCTGCTGATAGTAGCAGTGTTTTGGCTTCATTCCAAAATGATGAATATAAAACCAAAATAGAGAATTTTAGGTTCTTTCAAAAAGACGGTAAATATTGGGTTGAAGTTAAGGATGGAGTCTCGAACCAATTGCTAGATGTGAAATTTACATTTGGTTTTACACCCCTTCAACAGTACATTGTTGAAACAAAACCTGGTCAGTTCCAATGTTTGAAAGTGGCTTGGGATTCTGAAAAATCTCAGTGGTTTGAACTTCAGGGAGACTTAGACGTCCACAAGGATGAGTGGCTTCATTGGTCAAAAGGAGCAATGAATTGGAACTCTATGTGTGCAGATTGTCATTCCACAAATCTGCATAAAAATTATAACCCAAAGACTCAACAGTATAATACAACCTACAGTGAAATAAATGTAGCTTGTGAAGCCTGTCATGGTCCTTCAAGTAATCATGTTAATCATTACAAGGAAGATAAAGGAGGAACTCTTCCGCCGCTGCTTGCTCTTACTGATTTAGATAGTAAACAGTTGGTTGATCAATGTGCCAGATGTCATTCAAGACGGGTTCAGCTTACTAGCCATTTTGACTTTGAAGGGTCGTTTTTGGATCATTATTCTCCTGATTTGCTAGTTAGTTCCGTATATGAACCAGACGGTCAAATTTTGGATGAAGACTATGTGTATGGGTCTTTCGTGCAAAGCAAAATGTATCACAACGATGTTTCATGTAAAGATTGTCATGATGTACATAGTCTTAAACTGAAGAAAGAAGGCAATAACCTTTGTTTACAATGCCATGAGAATACTTATAATTCAGAATCTCATCATTTTCATCCAGTTGATTCCGAAGCAGGTCAATGTATTAATTGCCACATGACGGGTAAATTATATATGACTAACGATTTTAGAAGAGATCATAGTTTTAGAATTCCTCGTCCCGATCAAAGCATGAAATTTGGAACACCAAATGCCTGTGTTGGTTGCCATAAGGATAAAACAGACGAATGGGCTGCGGAGGCAATCAAAAAGCATTATGGAGCCGAGAGAACCGATCATTTTTCGGATCACCTTTTAGCAGGTTTTAATGGAGATAAAGAAGCTTTACAACATTTGATTCAGAACCATAAATATCCATGGATCGCGCGGGCAACAGCTGTGCAACAGTATGGAAGCTTTGTAGCTACTGAACAAGATTTGCAATTCATTAAGAAGTATTTGAAAGACTCTTCTGCATTGGTTAGGTCGCAAGCTGCGCAGTTGTTGGGTAATTTTAGTGATCAGGAGAGTGTAAAGGATTTAAAACCTTTATTAAATGACTCTGTACGTTCGGTTCGAATTACAGCAGCCCAACCACTTTATCGTTTTGGAATTTTAGACTCTAGTCAAGCCAAAGAGGAGTATCAAACCATGCAGCATGAGAATATGGAGTTTGCTTCTGGTCAATTCAACTATGGAGCAGATCAAGAAATGAGAGGTAATTTAACCGAGGCTATTTCTGCATACAGAAGAGCAATTGAAATTGACAATTACTATAATCCTGCGCGTATGAATTTGGCTTTATTACTATATAAAAATGGAAGTGTAGAAGAGGTGGAAAATTTATATAAAAAGGTGATTGAACAAGAACCTAGATACGCGAACGCATATTATATGTTGGGGCTTTTTTATAATGAACAAAAGAATGTTAAGCAAGCAATTGAGAACTTAGAATTAGCTTGTCGTTATGATTTTACGAATCGAAGAGCTTATTACAATTATGTACTGCTTTTGCATAATGATAAACAACATGAAAAGGTGATAAGCATAGCTTTAGCTTCTCGAGTTCTTCATTCTCAATTTCCTGAAATGGAATATATTAAGTTGTTATCCGAAATTGAATTAGGTAAAATAGAGGAAGCTAAAAAAACGTGTGCAAGGCTGATTCAACTTGATCCTGATAATGCACAATATCAGCAGATTATGCTTCAATTAAGTCAAAAATAGTAAGTGGGAATGAGAGTTTTATTTGTGTTACTTGTTCTTCAGCTAGGTATGAAAGTTAACGTTTATACCCAGACTAGTAATAATTTCTCTAAGCCCAATATCATTTTGTTTCTAGTAGATGATTTAGGAACAAAAGATCTTGGTTGTTATGGTTCTCAATTTTATCAAACTCCTAACATAGACGAATTAAGTAAGCAGAATATTACCTTTAGGCAGGCCTATTCCGCGCACCCAAGATGTGTTCCTTCGAGATACGCTCTTCAAACGGGGAAATATCCAGCTAGGTCAGGAATCTTTTCAGGAGAGTCCGTTTTGCCTTTAAAGGAGACAACCTTTGCGGAATTGTTGCAGTATAATGGTTATCAAACATTTTTCTGTGGTAAATGGCATTTGGCAGGTAAGAATGGATCCATGCCTGAACAGCAAGGTTATGAAATAAACGTAGCAGGAGGAAAAGCAGGAGCACCAGCATCTTATTTCTATCCATTTAATAAAGAAGGAGCACGCGAAAAACCCATTGACGGATTGGAAGAAGGTAATGA
>JAHDFW010000219.1 GCA_020627945.1 Cytophagales bacterium | reverse complement strand
CTGGTCATTAAAACCACACCTAACAAAAGGTTCTTTTTCATAATTGGATTTTACAATTTAAAACATACAAAGGTAACGCAATTATGCCGTTCGATTATTATGAGTGGATTAATTTTTATCGGACATTGGTAACAAGAATCTGCATTAGAAAGGGCATAAAAAAAGCCGAACGAAGTTCGGCTTTAAAATTTATTATGTTGAGATTTAAATTATCCCTCTCTAGCTTCTTTCATGCTAACACGCTTACCATCTTTATAAGCAACGATCCATGCATCCTTAACTCCCATCTCACGCATGTACTTCTTGAAAGTATCAGCTTCCCAGTATTCTTTAAATACTCCAATAGTATATTTCTGTGTTCCATCAGCATCAACCTCTCCTCCGAAGTTTTTGTTGTTGTCGAAATACTTTGAAAGGTCTTTGTTTGTGAAAGCTCCAATTTGAACTTTATAAACAACACCACTCATATCTACAGAAGAACCAGCACTTGAAGAACCTCCACTTACAGGTCCGCTAGCAGTTGCAGCGCTTCTTGCTTCATCAAGTTGTTTTTCTAAATCAGAAATTTTGTTATCCAACTCAGATCTAGAATCAGTTGCAGCTTGAGCTTCAGCTCTTGCTTCTTCAGTTTCTTTTTCCAATTTGGTAACTTTCCCCTTCATAGTTGGGTACTCATTATACATTTCTTCCAAGTCTTCTGGATCCATTTGCTTACACTTAGAAAGCATGGATTTCATCAAGGCCTTTTTCTCTTTTTTAGACAATTGTGCAAATGATGGAACCAGTCCAATCATCATAAAACATACAGCTACTAATGCGATTTTTTTCATATATATTCGTGTTTCTATGCTGGCAAATCTACAATTTTTTTCGAAAAAAGTAATAAAAAGCTATTTTTTTACAGATTTGCTTAATTTAATTTAAAGACTACCAATCATTTTCTCAGGACGAACCCATTCATCAAATTGTTCAGATGTAAGGTATCCAAGGTTAACAGCCTCCTCGCGAAGCGTGGTCCCATTCTCATGAGCTGTCTTAGCAATTTTAGCCGCTTTTTCATATCCAATATGTGTATTAAGAGCAGTGACAAGCATCAAAGAATTATCAAGGTTTTTCTTCAGAATTGTATGATTTGGTTCAATTCCTGTAGCGCAGTTCTCTTCGAAAGAAACACATGCATCTCCAATAAGACGGGCAGACATAAGTAAGTTGTACGCCATTACAGGTTTGAAAACATTTAACTCATAATGACCTTGCATTCCTCCAACAGCAATTGCCGCATCGTTTCCAATTACTTGAGCACAAACCATGGTAAGCGCTTCACATTGTGTAGGGTTTACTTTACCTGGCATAATAGAAGACCCTGGTTCATTAGAAGGTATGATTATTTCACCAATACCACTTCTTGGACCAGAAGCAAGAAGACGGATGTCATTAGCAATTTTATTTAGAGAAACGGCAAGTTGCTTTAGCGCACCGTGAGTTTCAACTATGGCGTCATGCGCGGCCAATGCTTCAAATTTGTTCTCAGCAGTAACAAAAGGTAGCTCTGTGAATTCTGCAATTTTCTTCGCAACTAGTTCAGCATATCCTTTAGGAGTGTTGATTCCAGTTCCAACTGCGGTTCCACCCAATGCAAGTTCAGAAAGGTGAGCTAAAGTGTTTTTTAATGCTCTTAATCCATGATCAAGCTGGGAAACATATCCAGAAAACTCCTGACCTAAAGTAAGAGGAGTTGCATCCATAAGGTGAGTTCTCCCAATTTTAACAACCTCCTTAAAAGATTCAGATTTACTTTTTAAAGTGTTCATTAATTGCTCAACACCTGGTATTGTATTTTCAACAATCATTTTATACCCCGCAATATGCATCCCAGTTGGGAATGTGTCATTGGAGGATTGAGATTTGTTTACATCGTCATTTGGATGAATAGAGCTAGGCTCTCCTAATGTTCCACCACCAAGTACATGGGCTCTATTAGCTATTACCTCGTTGCAATTCATGTTAGACTGAGTACCAGATCCTGTCTGCCAGACCACCAATGGAAACTGATCGTCGTGCTTTCCTTCCAGAATTTCGTCACAAACAGAAGAAATTAAATCTCTTTTTTCAGCTGCTAGTACACCAAGTTCGCAATTAGTATGAGCAGCAGCTTTTTTAAGGTAAGCAAAACCGTAAACGATTTCCAAAGGCATACTTGCCTCAGCTCCAATCTTAAAGTTGTTTCTACTACGCTCAGTTTGTGCGCCCCAATATTTATCAGCAGGTACTTTTACTTCCCCCATTGTGTCACGTTCGATTCTGTATTCCATGTTGATCGTTCTTTGAGATATTATATTAATTATTCAGATTAATGTGTTGCAAAAATAATTTAATTGTGGAATTAGCCTTGCTTTTTATTCGAAATGAAGGTGTTTTCCTAGAATTGATTTAGTTTGGTCCTTTTTTTGCATACTGAGTATCATATTTTTTTTTATATTGCATAACTTAATAAACTAATATTATGAAAAAACTAATACTTGCCCTAGGAGTCTTAATAGGACTCTCTATCACTGGTAATTCCCAAATATATATGGGACAGGCTGGTAAAGCTTCTTTTTCATCGCATGCGCCTTTGGAAGATATTTACGCTGAATCAAATGTATGTACAGCGGCTATCAACACCAAGAGCAACGATATTTCAGTGAAGTTGAAGATCACAACATTGAAAATGGAGAATTCTCTCCAACAAGAACATCTTAATGAGAAATACCTTGAAAGTCATAAGTTTCCTTACGCTTCCTTTAAAGGGAAAATTGAAGGAGATATTGATTGGACTAAAGATGGCGTATATGATGTTAAGGTTAATGGGAACCTCTTAATTCATGGGGTTGGACGTGCAAGAACGCTAGATGCGAAAATTACAATTGAGAAAGGTCAGATTTCTGCAAAAGCAGCATTTGAAGTTACTGTAAAGGAGCATGAAGTAGAAATTCCAAAACTAGTATTCCAGAAAGTAGCGGAAGTTGTACAGGTTGAAATTGATATTCCACTTGAGCCTTACCAAAAAAAGGGTAAATAACTATTATTGAATTCAAATGAATAAATTTTCGGGAATACTTGGTGTTTCCCTCTTCACGTGTGCGTTGGTTCTAAGTTGTAAACATGAACCAGTAATTCCTGAAGTAGATTGTGGAACACCAGAAATCACAGTTAATACAGTAAATGAAGATTGCGCTTCCGCTAACGGAAGCGCAATTATTACTATAAATCGAGAAGGCGAACTAGAATATAGTATCGACAATGGAGTTACCTTCCAAGATTCTACTTCATTCTTAAATCTTTCGGCAGGAGAGTACTTTTTGGTGATTAGAGCTGAAGACTCCTGTACGTACGTAGATACTTTTACGGTTGGAAATAATTCAGGAGGAGTTGATTTTACTTTCGATACAGTAAGTGCAGGATGTACTGCGGATACTGGTCAAATTTCAATCACCCCTTCGGGCGGAACTGGAGGTTATACTTATAGTATCGATGGTTTTAATTTCCAAAACGATTCAATCTTCACAAATGTTGCTACGGGAGATTATACCGTAACAGTAAGAGATTCTTTATTATGTGGATTATCAAAAGATGTGTATGTACCAGCCAATGACGTTAGTTATGCGGATACTGTTCAGGCTATTGTTATGGCTTCATGTGGTGTAACAGATTGCCATGGTTCAAGTCCTTATATTCAAGACTATACAGATTATAGTACACTTGCAGCAAGAAAGGAATTTGTAATTAATAGAGTCGTTTCTGGTAGTATGCCTAGGTCTCCAGGAGTAATAACTGCTGGTCAAAGAGATCTTTTAATTTGCTGGTTAAAAGATGGAGCACCAAATAATTAATTTCTAAAATTTAGCTGAGCTAAAATAATATCAAGAATATGAAAAATACCTTTACAGGATTTTTAGGAATCTGTGCATTAGGAGCATCCTTATTATTAACAGGATGTTATTATGATAAAAACGAGTATCTATATGGTGTTCAAGAATGTCCACCAACCGATGTGTCGTACAAGAGTCAGGTCGAGCCAATTATAAGCCAAAGTTGTGCGGTTACCGGTTGTCATGGAGATGATCAAGGACCTCTGTTTACTTCGTTGGAGGCGGTTCAGAATAATTCTACCAAAATTCAAACGGAAGTACTAAACGGAACAATGCCTCCGATTGGCACTTTGCCTGAAGAAGATATTAAGCTAATTAATTGCTGGATTAATCAAGGAGCTAAGGATAACTAATTTGTTTTATAATTGATAACATTTAACTATTCAACACATCAACATGAATATTAAAAATACATTAAGCATATTTTTGTTTCTTTCCATCGCACTTTCAGCATTGCAACTACGTGCTCAAGATGATCTTATGGATCTTCTTGGAGAAAACGAGGAAGAAGTAACTACTAAAACGGTGGCGACTTTTAAGGCTACTCGTATCGTAAACAGCCACACTATTGAAACCCGAAGAAAAAAGACGCTGGACTTCTTAATCTCTCACCGTTTCGGGAGAATAAATGGTGGGCCATACGAACTATTTGGAATAGATGAATCAAATATCCGTTTTGCACTAGAATATGCGTTGTCGGATAAAGTAATGATAGGGGTAGGAAGAAGCTCTTTTCAAAAAACCTTTGATGGATTTGCTAAAACTAAAATTTTGGAACAGGCTACTGGGGCTAAACCGATGCCTATTTCCATGACATACTTTACAAGTATATCTGCAGTAAGTTTGAATACTCCAAAGTATAGCGTCAAGGATACTAATCGAACAAACTATTTTAGTTCTAGATTATCATTTGTTAATCAGCTACTTATTGCAAGGAAGTTCAATGATGATTTATCGTTGCAATTAATGCCTACCATGGTGCATCATAATCTGGTTTATGGACTAAATGATCCTAATGATATTTATGCAATTGGTGCTGGAGGTAGATATAGATTGTCTCCAAGTTTTTCGATAAATGCTGAATACTTTTATCAAATTAATCCGATCACTTCGTCACCAAACTTTAATTCAATCGCAATTGCTGGAGAATTAGAAACAGGTGGACATGTTTTTCAGTTTAGTATAAGTAACTCTAGATCAATGATAGAGAAAGGGTTTATAACGGAAACCACTGGAGATATTTTTGGAGGTGACCTACATTTAGGTTTTAATATCTTTAGAACCTTTTAGAAATTGTCGGTAAAAAAGATCTTATGGAAATCCGAATCTTAAACAGGTTCGGATTTTTTTATACCCTTACTCCCATAATACAAACATCATC
>JAHDFW010000024.1 GCA_020627945.1 Cytophagales bacterium | reverse complement strand
ATGCTGAAGGAAATCAGAATTTGGGTTATAAGTCCATTAAACCCGCCGCATTAAGCAAGCACTATCCATTATCGAACTCACAACAAAGGTTATGGGTTCTTGACCAAATGGGAACAACTGGGGCGGCATATAATATGCCATATGGGATTAAACTTTCTGGAGAACTCGATGAAAGTCATATTAAGAAAAGTTTGGAAGCTTTGGTTTTACGACACGAATCGCTCCGCTCTACCTTTGATTTTGTGGATGATGAACCAGTAATGGTGGTACATGAGCTACTTCCTTTGAGTTTTGAAACCGCCGATTGTAAAGAAGGTGAGGTTCGCGATCTTTTTGAAAAATTTGCCTCCTATAAATTCAATCTACGTAAAGGACCTTTAGCAATTTTCAAACTGTTACATGTCGATGATAACACACACTACTTCTTTGCCAATATGCACCACATTATTAGTGATGGTCAATCTATTCAAGTGTTATTTAAAGATATTTTCCACTTCTATGCAGCGATAGAACAGGGGATAAATCCAAAGTTAGAACCTTTAAATATTCAGTATAAAGATTTTTCAGTTTGGCTCAAGAAACGATCCGAAGGAGCAGAAGGACAAGAGGAACAAGAATATTGGTTGAATAAATTCTCAGGAACGCTACCTGAAATCAAATTGCACACCGATTTTCCGCGTGTACCAAATATGAGTTTGCAAGGAGATTATGTGTACCTCTTATTAAATGAGGAGAAGTCTAAAAAGCTAGGAGAAATAGCTACTCAAAATAAGGTGAGTTTATTTGTACTTTATCAGACTGCATTATATGTTTTGCTATACAAGTATACTGGCCAAGACGATATGACTTTTGGTACAGTGGCATCTGGACGTGTACATCCTGATTTAGAAAACCAGGTAGGATTTTATGTTAATACACTTGCTCTTAGAAATCAAGTTGATGGAACATCTACATTCGATCAAACTCTTTCTTCTGTTAACAAAACTTTCCTAGAAGCTTATGAACGTCAAACTTATCCATTCGATGAACTAGTCAATCGTTTAGGGCTTGCTGGAGATGCTGAGAGACAACCTTTGTTTGATATTTTTGTTACGATGATAGAAGACGACAGCTCTTCGAGTAACAATGATGATGAAGGGACAAAAATAAAATCTTCTGGGAAAGTGAAAATGGAAGATTTTGTCAATTGGCAGGAAGTAATTGTCAAGTTTGATCTTTCGTTCAACTTTAAGAGGAATGGCTTGAGCGTAGCTTATCGAAAAAGTCTGTTCACCAAAGAAACGATCCAGCACATGGTTAATCATTTGGAGGCACTTTTCGAGGCTTTGATAGAAGAGCCACAGTTAATTCCAGATCAAATTTCATTGGTTACTGATTCGGAGTTATCGATTTATGATAAACTTAATGATTGTCTACCAGAAATAGAAAGGGAAGCAACAATACCTCAACTATTTGAAGAACAAGTGAAATTGCACCCTAACAACCCCGCAATTGATCTAATTGATTCTTTCGTTACTTATGAGCAATTAAATGTTAAGATAAATCGCCTGGCTCATTCGATTATTCTAAAAGGTGTAAAACCAGGAAATGTAGTAGCGATTCGATTAGAACGATCACTTGATTTGTACGTTTCTCTAATGGCGGTGCTAAAAGCGGGAGGAATTTACCTTACATTGGATCCAACACTTCCAGCTGCCAGATCACATTTTATGTTAGAAGACTCGAATGCAGTTTTAATTATTACGAACAATACTCTTTCTGATTCGCTGGAAGTTGATAAACCATTATATATTTTAGGAAAAGATCACTTAGAGGAAAACCAACAGAACCCAAGGGTGAAATTATCTGGTTTTGATCCAGCGTACATAATTTATACTTCTGGTTCTACGGGTACACCAAAGGGAGTACTTTTAGCACATATTGTGGTAAACAGGTTGATTAAACGGTCTAACATTGTCGATATAGTTCCGGGTGATCGAATGTTACAAGTCACTAATCTGGCTTTTGATGTTTCCGTTTACGAGATTTTCGGATGCCTGTTAAATGGAGCTACACTTGGCTTGTTGCCTTTACAAATTTTGATGGATCCAAAACAGATGCTCAAGCGGGTTAAAGATTTTGAATCTACGTTATTGTTTGTACCAACAGCACTTTTTAACACTTTGGTAGACTACAAGGTGGAAGCGTTGAAAGGTATCAGGAAAGTAATATTTGCAGGCGAAAGAGCTTCCGCGCAACATGTGAAAAAGGCGTATGATGTGCTAGGGGATGAAATCCTAATAAATGCCTACGGTCCTACGGAATGTTCGGTATTTGCGACATTCTATGAGGTTAATAATTTGCCAGAACATATTTCAAATATTCCAATAGGTATTCCAGTGGCCAACACAGAAACATATGTAATGGATAAGGCTGGAAATCTATGTGGAATTGGAATAGAAGGAGAATTGTGGCTCGGAGGAATTGGTCTCGCTGAAGGTTATTTAAATAGACCTGAGCTTACGGAGCAATCTTTTGTAGCTCATAAATGGAAAAGTGGAGAGCGATTATATAAAACAGGGGATAAGGTTCGATTACTTGCAGATGGCAATTTAGAGTATCTGGACAGAAAGGATAATCAAATTAAAATCAGAGGTTATCGTATCGAACTAGGAGAAATTGAATACGGGTTAAAAGCATTCCCTGAAATTGAGAATGCAGTTGCTAAGGTTTATAATGATAGTAAAGGCGAGAAGTTTATTGCAGCTTTCTATGTTGCAGAAGAACCAATCAGCGAAGAAGAGTTAGGAGAACATCTGAGTAAGGAACTAACATCATATATGATTCCTTCTACCTTCACCCATATGACTTCGTTCCCACTGAATAGTAGCGGTAAGGTTGATAAAACGAAATTACCAAGACCACAGTTCGAAAGTACTAAAGAATACGTGGCACCAAGAAACAAGTTCGAGCAAGAATTGGCGGATTACTGGCAGAAAATTCTTGGTTTGCAAAAAATTGGTATTACCGACAATTTCTTTGAAATAGGAGGACATTCTTTGCGCGCGGCTATATTAGTTAATCACATAAGGGATGTTTATCATTATGATATTACATTAACAGAGGTCTTTATTGCTCCAACTATTGAGAAACTCGTTGATTGTTTGGAGCAGGTAGGCAAACTTGAAAGTGATCTGATCACACCTGCGGAGTTACAAGAATCATATCCATTATCTGCGGCTCAAAAAAGACTCTACATCCTTAACGAATTTGATGGGATCGGAACGGCTTATAATATGCCTGGAATTCTCTACATCTCAGGTAAATTGGACGTTACTCAAATGCAACAAGCATTTTCTAAACTGGTAGAAAGACAAGAAGCTTTACGTACCGTTTTTAGATTAATAAAGGATGAGCCACGCCAAGTTGTTCTCGAACCTCAGTTTAAGTTGGAATTAGAAGAATGCGAGGAGCAAGAAATAAGATCGATTCAGAGTTCGTTTGTTACACCATTCAATTTAGCGGAGGAGACTTTATTTAGAGCCAAACTATTGAAGTATGGGGAAGATCAGTATGCGTTGTTATACGATTTTCACCATATTGTTGGCGATGGATTTTCTTTCGAGATTTGGTTCGAAGAACTTTCTAAACTATATCAAGGTGAAGATCTACCAGAACTGAACGTTCAGTATAAGGATTATGCGGTATGGCAAGCTTCACAAGATACTACCAAGTCTAAAGAATATTGGCTTAAGAAGTTTGACGATGAAATTCCAGTTCTAAATTTAATTACCGATAGGCCTAGACCGAAGAATCGAGACTTTAATGGAGACCTTGTTTCGTTTGAACTCGATGGAGCCATTGCACAAAAATTAAAAGCAATAGCTGATGAACATGGAGCAACTATGTTTATGACCTTGTTGGCAGTGTATTATGTGTTTCTTGCAAAAGCTACGGGTCAAAATGATTTTGTGGTAGGATCGCCTGTTGCTGGTCGTTCCCATAAAGAACTCGAATCGATGATGGGTATGTTTGTAAATAATTTGGCGTTCCGTCAGGCCATCGATCAAAATGATAGTTTTAAAACGATACTTGATAAAGTCAAAGAAGAAGTTGTAAATGGCTTGAGCCATCAGGATTATCAGTTCGAAGAATTAGTAGATGAACTAGACTTACCAAGACATACGGGGCGTAACCCTCTTTTTGATACTAGTTTTACTTATGTAAACAGAGCGATAGAAAGCAGTGAGCTTAAAACTAGAATTGCTGATTTCCAAGTTAAAAGAAGGGGAGCAGAACATACCACGTCTAAGTTTGATTTATTGCTTGCAACAGCTTCTAACGATCAGGGAGTATACTTTGCTTTTGAATTTGCAACTTCCATATATGAACGCTCAACAGTCGAGTTATTTGGTGAGTATTTTAAAAAACTAGTAACAAGTATAGTAGACAATCCAGCAGAACCTGTATCCAAGATAAGTTTAGGCTCATATAACGATTTAGCAATAGGAGAGTATATAGACTGGGTTCCAACAAACCCGAACATCGTTAGATCCATTTCCAATGGGTTAGATGAACGTCAACTTTGGGACCATAAGGCGGTGGTATGTAGAACTAAAACATTGACCTATAAAGAACTTTGGAATTTAACAGATCGAATTGCATCCAACCTTCGTTCCGCAGGTGTTAAAGAAGGAAATGTAGTAGGTGTTCTAATGGAAAGAGATGTTGAAACTGCTGCAATGTTTCTTGCCATTCTTAAGGCAGGAGCTATTTACTTACCTTTAGATACGAAACATCCTTCAGATCGAATTAAGTATTACTTAGAAGATAGTGAAGCAAGGTTTTTAGTAGGGGATGATTGCGAAGCCTTTGCACAGGTTGATGAAAAACTGTTGGTTAAACTCCCTTATAAATCGTTGACTGAAGAAGGTGAAACAACTCAATTTGACATTAAAAATTCTGACACCGCTTACATTATTTATACTTCTGGTTCTACGGGACTGCCTAAAGGTGTTCCGATCAGTCATTATGCTATTATTAATACGGCCTTAGGCTTTGCTAAAGTGGAAGATTTGAATCATGAACATGTATATGCACAATTTTCTTCCTTGGCATTTGACGCATCGGTCATGGAAGTTATCAGTACGTTCTTAACCAATGCGACTCTACTCGTAATACCGCGTGAGGTTATCATGGATCCTAGAGTATTTGAGAAGTATGTGACAGAACATAAACTCACCAATATAATGATGCCGCCTTCATACATGGCATTATTGGATCATAAGAAATTGCCTACCGTACAGAAAGTTACAAACGGTGGAGAAGCGGCAAGAGTTAGAGATGCTATACGTTTCGGAGAATCTATGGATTATGTAAACGCTTATGGCCCTACGGAAGTTGCGGTTTGTACGGTGAAATCTGTAGTTAACGTTGATGAGTTAAAAGAACATAAAAGCGTTGCTTTAGGTGATCCAGTTGTAAATACAGATATAGCAATTCTTGATGCTTACGGTAATATTCAACCCATTGGTTTACCTGGAGAAATTTGTATTGCAAGTGAAAGTGTGTCGAAAGGCTACTTGAATCGACCTGAGTTGACTGAAGAAAAGTTCGTAAAGAATCCAGAATTTTCAAGATACTCCAAAGCTTATAAAACAGGAGATTTAGGTAGAATTTTGAAAGATGGAAATATAGAATTTCTGGGAAGAATAGATAATCAAGTTAAAATTAGAGGGTATCGTATTGAGATCGGTGAAATTGCCACTAGAATTAAGCAAATTGAAGATGTAGAAGACGCTATAGTTTTAATACATAAACCAGAAGATGCGGATGCTCAACTGGTGGCATTCATTTTAGGTAAAGATTCACTAGAGGAATCTGCAATAAAAAATAAATTAAGACAATTCTTACCGGAGTACATGGTTCCTTCTTTTATTTCATTTGTAGAAGAAATTCCAACCAACGTAGCAGGTAAAGTTGATCATCGACAATTACTCTCTGAATTCAAAATTACATATGAGGATGAAGTAATGGTAATGCCGGAAGGTCCTATTCAAAAACGAATATATGATTATTGGTCTGAGATTTTAGGACATTCTAATTTTGGTGTGAGTAGTAACTTCTTTGAGATAGGGGGTAATTCCATTTTAGCCGTTAAGTTGGTTTCCAGAATGGCGCATAGTTTTACCGTGAAAGTAAATCAGCTTTTCGAAAACCCTACGATTGAAGAATTAGCACAGGTTGCCATTTATCAGGAGGATAATCTTCGTAATAAATTGATTCAGTTGAAAGAACGAGCTAGTCAAGTAGTACAAGTGGGGAATGTTTCTGCATTTAGTCATAAGTTTCTTAAACCTCATTTGCAGCAATTACATGATCATATAAGTTCGAAAGTTTCACTGTTAGGAAACCAGATGGATTATGAAAACATTTTGATAACTGGTGGTATTGGTTTCTTAGGATCTCACATGGTTAAGGATTTATTGGAAAATACCAATGCCAACTTACATTTGATTGTTCGAAATCGACTGGATCAAACAGCCCTGCAAAGAGTTGAAAACAGGATGCAGTATTACTTCCCAGAGCAGGAAATTTTGGACCAATATGATACTCGAATAAATGTTTATGTTGGTGATATTTCAATAGAACACCTCGGACTGGAAGAAAATCAGTGGTCGCAATTAGCACATCGGGTAGACTGTATTATACATTCGGCTTCTAAAACGGCGCATTATGGATCATGGGAGGAATTCGAACAAATCAACATTACTGGAACGAAAAACATAATTCAGTTTGGGCTTAAAGGTCGCGAAAAGGATTTGCATCATATTTCAACGTTAAGTGTGGCTTCAGGTTATATTGAAGACAGCCAGACTTTATTCTTTGATGAGAAACAAGAATATTTGGGGCAGGAATCTGGTAACTACTATATACAATCCAAGAATAAGGCTGAAGAATTGATTTTTGCAGCAAGAAAGGAAGGTCTAAATACTTCTGTATATCGAGTGGGTAACTTGAGCTTTAGTACAGAAACAGGAATCTTTCAGGAAAACGCAAGTGATAACGCCTTTATGAATTCACTTAAAACCTATTTCGAATTAGGTAAAATACCAGCATTCAGACAAAAAGCATATTCATTATGTTTTATTGATCAAACCGCAAAAGCAATTCGACTTTTGATGTACCAACCTGGGTTATTGAATGGCTCGTACCATTTACAGAATCCAAATCGAATCAATGATATTGATTTGGCACATTGCATTGCCGAGTCTGGAAGAAATTTTGAACTTTGTGAATTACAGGATTTAGTTGAGGATTTTATTCAAAACCTGGATCAAGATATGTATCGTGAAATATTAGATCAGTACATTGGAAATTCAAAAATCCTTGATGGTGGAGGTGGAGGAAAGTTCTCCCGTTTTTATGTATCAAGTAGACTTACCAATGCCATTTTAGGAGAATTGGGTATGACGTGGAACAAAGTTGACGCAGCGTTAATTGATAAACTTTTTACTCACCTTGAGCAAACTGGATATTTAACAAGGATGGAAAAATCTACGGAAACCATGCCGTAACAAAAGAGGGTGAAATATTATTTCACCCTTGATAGTTTTATAGTATTAGTACGTTGTTGTTCATAAATAGGCATACTGGCCGTATTGATGATCAAATCCCCTGATTCAATTAGTAGGTTTTCCTTAAGGATATTAATTACGTCCTCTATGGTTTCATCCGTCGTCGTGAATTTATTATAGTAAAAACCTCTTACTCCCCAGATTAGGTTAATTCGAGTTAGCACGTCATAATTATCGGTAAAGATGAAAATACTGGATTTAGGTCTATGCTTTGCCAATTCGAATGCGGTATAACCAGAGCGAGTCATTCCTACAATTCCTTTAGCGTTCGTATCCCAAGATAATCTGCAGGCCGTAGATATTACATTGTCATGAATGTACGTATCTGAATCTTCGTCTATATCGAAGAACTTATTGTATACTTTTTCTGCTTGTTCTTCAACTACTGAAATAGTTTTGTTCATACTTCGAATAGTTTCGATCGGGTGTTTACCAGCAGCAGTTTCTGCACTCAACATTACTACATCAGCACCATCCATTACAGCATTTGCAACATCATTGGTTTCTGCACGTGTGGGACGAGGATTAGAAATCATGCTTTCCATCATCTGGGTAGCAATGATTACTGGCTTTGAAGCCTCGTTACATTTTCTGACAATTTTCTTCTGAATTAATGGAACTTCCTCCATGATCATTTCTACACCCAAATCACCTCTTGCCACCATTATAGCATCTGTTACCTCAATAATGCTATCTATATTTTCTACTGCTTCGGGCTTTTCAATTTTAGCAATTACACGAGAATCAACATTCTTTGATTCAATAATTCCTTTAAGTTCTAAGATCTCTTCGGCAGTTCGAACAAAGGATAAAGCAATCCAATCAACTCGGTGCTTTAGTCCAAATTGAAGATCTTCATAATCCTTTTCTGTAAGCGCAGGTACTTTGATGTCTGTATATGGGAAATTGACTCCTTTCCGCGACTTCAAAATTCCTCCGTGAATAATTTTAGTTTCAATTTCATCCACTCCATTGGTCGACAATACCTCTACTTTTAAGTTACCATCGTCCATCAAAATCACCTCCCCAGGCTTAACATCTTTGGCAAGGTCGTCATAAGAAATACCAATTCTTTCAGACGTACCTTCAATACTGTGGTCATTACAAATTTTTAGATTTTTGTTCGGAACCAGTTCGACACCATTATCTTTAACAAGTCCCGTACGAATTTTTGGTCCTTGTAAATCTTGTAATATGCTTATGTGCGTACCAAGTTCGGCATTAAGTTGCCTAATTAATTTAACCGTGTTTTCGTGGTTTTCGTGCGAACCATGAGAAAAGTTAAGCCGAAAGATATCTACACCTTCTTGAATAAGGGCCTTCATAGTGTCATAGTTGTCACTAGCAGGTCCTAAAGTTGCGATTATTTTCGTACGATTAAATGTAATAGCGCTCATATATGATTATGTGTGTTTAGTTTAGTAATTATTCGAAGATCAAATTCTCCTTGGATTTGAGTCCTTCAATTTCAATATTTTGAACCAGCATGACATTTGGAATAGCTTTGATTTTATCTTGCACAGTTGATAGTTCAAGATCAAATATATTTCCTTTGACCATTAAGAGGTAATCAAATTGCTTCACTTCTGGTAATAAATATGGCGAAATCTTCTCACTTTCCCATGCTTTATTTCGGATCAATCGCATTGAGCTATATTCTTCTTCATAGACATAGTTCGCGATGGTAAGCTTACCGTCTTTTAGAAAGTCTAATTCAAACTCTTCTTTAGGTTCGAATTCAAAATTAAATTGTCTTTCGAAATTCCATGCGAGTTTATGTTCCTTCATTGGAGCAATTACTCCAAGAAGGTCAAAATCGTAGTCATATTCTATTTCGAAATAGGTTTGCAATTTGAGTTTCTAGGTTAAATATGATCAATAACGGTTTCTAACTTCATTCCTCTAGAACCTTTCACAAGTATTGTAAAGTCTTTAGGAGGGTTGTTATCTAGCCATTCAATTATTTCAAGATTCGAATTATAATGATTAGCAGACGAACAGGTTTCAGCTCCCGCTTTCATTTCTTTTCCACAAAGCAAGATTTGCCATTCGGTTTTGCCATTCAACCATTCACCAATATATGCATGTTCTGAATGACTTTCATGACCAAGTTCCAACATGTCTCCAAGAATAACCATTTTCTGAGTTGCTTCAATACTTTCGAAATTTTCTAGAGCGGCTTTCATGGAAGTTGGATTAGCATTGTATGCATCAAGAATTACTGTATTTCCATTTTTCTTTACGATTTGAGATCGGTTATTGGATGGAGCATAATCTGATATAGCTTTTTCTGCATCATTAATATCCACTTCGAAAAATGTACTTACGCTAAGTGCAGCAGCAAGGTTGGTAAAGTTATATGATCCTGTAAGCTGTGTAGTAAATGCAGGTCGATTGCCAGTCTGAGTTCCTATATAAGGTCCATCCATATGGCAGGTGAATTGATAATCATCATGGGTATCCGGGAATGTTTTAACCTTTTCTTTTTCAAAACGACCAACCATTCTCATAAGCAGTTCATCTTGGCTGTTTACGAATACAATTCCGTCATTTTTCAGAAGCCAATAATATAACTCGCTCTTTCCCTTCGCTACTCCTTCATATGACCCAAACCCTTCCAGATGTGCTTTACCAATATTGGTAATCATGCCATGAGTGGGTTCACAAATAGCACAAAGCTCCTCAATATCACCAATTTTATTAGCCCCCATTTCTATTATGGCAATCTCAGTATCATATGACATTGCTAATAGGGTTAATGGAACACCAATATGATTGTTTAAATTACCTAAGGTGTAATGCACTTGGAATTTTGGTTGGAGAGCGGTTGCTAATAATTCTTTACTGGTCGTCTTTCCATTCGAACCGGTGATACCAAATACAGGAATATCGAAAGTCTTTCTATGGTAGTTGGCCAATTCTTGCAGACATTTCAATACATCATCAACAAGTATACAACGATCGTTTTCATATTCCTTTTCATCAATTATGGCGTACGATGCTCCAGCTTCTAAAGCTTTAGCAGCATATTCATTTGCATTGAAGTTAGGCCCTTTCAGGGCAAAGAAGATATTACCAGATTTGATGGTTCTTGTATCTGTACAAACTCCGGTACTCTCCTTAAATAATTCGTGTAGTTTGGATATTTCCATTCTTCCGTTTCCCAGTATATTATTTTAATGCTGCAATTCCAGGTAGTTCTTTTCCTTCCATGTATTCTAATAGCGCACCTCCACCTGTAGAGATGTAAGATACTTGTTCACCATAACCAAGAATGTTTACAGCAGCAGCAGAATCACCTCCTCCTATTAAAGAGAATGCTCCATTTTCAGTTGCCTCTACCACCGCTTGAGCAACTTTAGATGTTCCTTCTGAGAAGTTTGACATCTCAAATACACCCATTGGGCCATTCCATAGAATGGATTTCGATTCTTTAATTATTGTTGAGAAAGAGTTTACCGCTTCAGGTCCAATATCAAGTCCCATCCATCCAGCTTCAATCTCTTTATTATTAGCAATTTTAGTATTTGCATCATTATCAAACGCATCAGCAACTTTGGAATCCATTGGTAAGTGAAGAGAGACACCTTTTTCTTTAGCCTTTTCCATTAGAGTTTTGGCAAGATCAAGTTTATCCTCTTCTACAAGCGAATTACCAATACTTCCTCCCATAGCTTTGAAGAACGTATAAGACATTCCACCACCGATAATTATGTTATCTACATGATCAAGCAAACGTTCTATGATAAGTATTTTGTCAGAAATCTTTGCACCACCCATAATAGCCGTATATGGTTTTTCTGCTCCCGCTAATACTTTTTCTGCGTTCTTAATTTCATTATCAAGGATAAATCCTCCGTATTTATTGTTCTTAAAGTATTGCGCAATAACTGCCGTGGAAGCATGTGCACGGTGGGCAGTACCAAAAGCATCATTTACATAAACATCTCCCAGTTTTGCTAATTTTCCAGCGAAATCAACATCACCTTTCTTTTCTTCAGAATGAAATCTAAGGTTTTCTAGCAATAGAATTTGACCAGGCTCAAGGTTACTAGCCATCTCAGCAGCAAGATCACCAACACAGTCAGGAGCAAATTTTACTTCTGTTCCAAACGTCTTTTGTAAATGACCAACAAGATGGATCAATGAAAACTTTTCTTCAGGACCATTTTTTGGTCTTCCAAGGTGAGACATTAGAATAGGACTACCTCCGTCGTCAAGAATTTTTTTAATTGTTGACTCAGCAGCATTCAATCTCGTAAAGTCAGTAATTTCAAATTTATCATTTAATGGTACATTAAAGTCCACTCTTACTAGCGCTTTTTTACCTGAAAAGTTGATTTCGTTAATTGATTTCATGTTTATGTAGATCTTTTATTTCTTGCAATTTAATAGATATTGTATTTAAGAACATAAGTTACGTCAAATATACAACCGAGTGCATTTATTCTCCTAATTTTTTCTGTGTTGTATAACAATCATTCTATATTTGTGAGTTATCATTTTGCAAGTAACTAAATCTAATGAAGAAAACCGTTGCGGTAATATTTGGAGGGGACTCAGCCGAGTATGTGATTTCTGAAAAAAGTGCTGGAGTTGTTTATAGGCATTTAAACACAGATAAGTTTAAAGTTTATTTGGTTGAGATCAAGGAAGCTCAATGGTCTGTTGTGATCAATAGCTTGAAAATTCCAGTGTCTAGAGATGATTTTTCATTTGTTAAAGACGGAGAGAAAATCAATTTTGACGTTGTATTTAATGCAATTCATGGAACCCCAGGTGAGGATGGGAAAATTCAGGGTTATTTCGAAATGTTGAATATTCCTTACAACAATTCTGGAGTTTTAGAGTCTGCTCTTACTTTTAATAAATGGGCATGTAATAACTTGCTTCGTAGTTTGGACTTTGTTTGTGCTCAATCGGTATTATTAACAGATCGAACTGATGCAAACAATGCTTCAAGAGTATCGGATAAATTGGAGATGCCTGTTTTTGTTAAGCCGAATCAAGGTGGATCTAGCTTTGGCGTTACAAAGGTTAATGCTTCGAGTGAACTAGAAGCAGCTATAAATCTTGCTTTTGAACATGGTGATGATGTTATAGTAGAAGAGTTTATTAAAGGAACTGAAGTTACTTCAGGAGTTATAAATTATAAAGGGGAATTAATCGCTTTACCAATTACAGAAATAGTTCCAGAGGGAGAGTTTTTTGATTTTGCTGCTAAGTATGAAGGTAAATCTCAGGAAATTACTCCAGCTCGGATTTCTGATGAGATGCGAGACCAAATTCAAGCACTTTCCAAAAAAGTATACCAAACATTGGGATTGAAAGGAATGATCCGTGTTGATTACCTTATTCAAGAAGGAACTCAGATTCCACATTTGATTGAAGTAAATACAGTACCTGGCTTGTCGGAGGAAAGTATAATACCACAGCAGGCACAAAATATAGGAATCGACCTGAATGAATTGTTCTCGGATTCCATTGAGCAATGCAGTTGATTTTTAATTTTTGAAGCGAAGAAATAAACTGAATTAAAAACCGTTAGATAACCATAAAACTCCTGAAAGGGGTTTTTATAAAGATAAAACGTATGAAACAAGGTTTAAAAAAAATATTGATTCATGGAGGGATAATGACACTAGTAGCTAGTGTGGCACTTTATCTCTTATTTGGTTGGTATTTACCAAACTATACGCGTCATGGTGAAACGATTACCGTACCCGACTTAACAGATATTCATAAGGATGACCTTGCTGAAATCATTAAAAAGTCTGCTTTACGCTATGAGATTGTAGATTCGTTGACCTATGATCGTTCATCTAAACCAGGTGTTGTAATAAGTCAAATGCCTAAAGCAGGAGCTTTGGTAAAAGAAAACCGTCGAATTTACGTAAATATAAATGCAGGTGAAGTTCCAATGGTTACTTTACCTAAACTTAAAGGTCAGTCTGAGGACAATGCACGTTTTGCACTTCAAGATTTAGGTTTCTTTTTAGATAGTATTCAATATAAATCTGGAAATCAGGATGGATTGGTACTTGGGTGTTTATATGAAGGAGATAAAATAAGTGACGGTAAAGAGCTACCTCAAGGTTCAAGGTTGGTTCTGGTCGTTAGCAGGAAACATGAAGGAGTTAAGAAGAAAGTTCCATACATTGTTGGAGACCCTGTTTCCAGAGCAACTCGTGTTTTGAGAGATTCTGGTTTTGCTGTAAACGTTGTAGCTCGTCTACCTGAAAATGGATTGGTAGAAGGAGTAGATTTAGGTGCAGTATATATGCAACGACCTGATTCTGGAAAGATGCACATGCAGGGGAAATATGTTGATATCTTTGTCAACCGTATTGAAGTTCCTAAAAAAGAAGAAACCGAAGAAGGAGAAGAAGACGGTAAACCTAAGGAAGATTAATTGAAGTTAAAGAAATCCATATTACTGATAATGTTGGCTTGTATATCGATGCAAGCTTGGTCGCAACGTTTAGATCCACTTACTAGTGATCCATCGCGGAGGATGACCAAATTATCTAAAAATCCTTCTGTTGATTTAGTGTTATTACCCTTTTTTGACGATTTCTATTCGTACTCAGGTAATCCAGATACAACTCTTTGGGAAGAGAACGGGGGGACGTTTGTAAATAATTCATTTGGTATAAACCCACCTTCAGCGGGGGTTGTGACTTTTGATGGACTAAATGCTAATGGTGAAGCCTACAATCCATTCGATCCAGCTGCTACAGGTTCTACGGATGAGCTGGTTTCGAAACCGATTCGTTTGAGTCCCTCAATGCAAAAGGTGCACCTCACTTTTTTTTATCAACCAAGTGGTAATGGATCTGTGCAGCCAAATCCAGGAGACTCACTAAAGGTGTTTCTGCTAGATTCTAATGGGATTTGGAATCAAGTGTGGAGTGAGTACATCGATTCGGCAAGAGCTTTTAAACAGAAGCTAATTCCAATCAAAGATTCGATTTATTTATACGAAGGTTTTAAGTTCAAGTTTGTTTCCTATGGTAACCGATCAGGTATGTTTGATCTGTGGAACTTAGATTACATTTATTTAGATCAGAATGTTGATTCGAGTAAGGTTTTTGATGATAATGATATTGCGATTAGCAATTATCCAACATCCTATTTGAAGCGATATACAGCTATGCCTTACAAGCAGTTTTTAGCAAACAAAGAGAGCGAAATTGCAGATTCCATTTATGCAACTGTAAACGATGTAGAAGGAGATGGTGGACCTCCAGTTGTATTTGGTCAAAGGTTGATCTTGACTGAAACAGCCAATAGTCAGGTTGTAACTATGTTAGACACTACCGTAGTTGTTGGAAACGGAGTACAACAGCATTTTGTTTCAACGGCAGATACAACACTGGATGTTTTTAACATTAATGGACCAACGGAAATCGAAGCCAAAGTTGTAATTGAGTCAAACGACAGGTCATATGGAGACACAATTTCTCCGCTTATTCCAGATACGATCTTTACAGCAAATGATACAATCTTGGCCAATGTAGGTGATATGATGTTACATCAGAACATTTTATATCGTTTGGAGGCAGGACAAACTCTTAACTTGAGCTCAGGGGATAGCGTTTGTTTAAATGGGGACACTTTAATTTTGTCAAAGGACATTGCGTTAGCACCTCAAGGTGAAATACAATTGATTGATTTATCCCATAATGATTCCGTTATAACGACAACCGTGCTTGATGATTACTTTGCATACGATGATGGTTCTGCTGAGAAAACTTTCGTAATGACACAACAATTTGGAGTTGTTGCTTACCGTTTTGATATTAATAAAAAAGATACCTTGTCAGGGGTGGATATGTATTTTCCTCCAAATGTTAAAGGGGTAGATGGCGAAAGTATCGACCTAGTAGTTTGGCATTCTTTGGCGGGTATTGATGGGGATGTAGACTCTGTGTTGTTGGAGGAACCAATTGCGGCTTATTTCGCTGAAGAAGCAAATCAATTTACCAATGTTCAATATACTACTCGTATAGAAGTAGAAGATCACTTTTACGTAGGATGGCGAGTTAGAGGTGCCGAAGAAGTTCATGTTGGCTATGATGTAAATAGCTCTTCAGGGAACTCAATATACGTAAAGATGTCTGATAACTGGAGCACTTATTTGGAAGATGGAGCTCTAATGATTCGGCCAATAGTTGGTGATCGTTATTTATCGGTTGAAGAAAAAGTAGAAGAAAAACAACATATAAAGGTTTATCCTAACCCAACTATGGGTGTGGTTAATTTTAGTACACCACAACGGATTGTTCAAGTTTTTAGCATGTTTGGCGAATTGTTAAATGAATTTGAAAATACACGATCGATTGATTTGACCTACTTACCGTCAGGTATGTACTTATTGAAAAGTGATTCTGAATCTGGAATTACAGTTGAGAAACTAACGATTCAACACTAGTCCCGTTTTAATATACTTCCTGACAATCAATTCGGCTCAATTTTGTGAAGAGATTGACTAGATTTCCCTAAAAAGTTCTTTATTTGTAATATATAACAAATGTGTTAGTCACTAATTATCATTCAGATAACGAGAAATATTAAACATGGAAATCTCAGTTGAAGAATTAAAAGAAAAGTTGAATCGAAGTATCGACTTTAAACTAATCGATGTTAGAGAACCTTGGGAGTTTGAAGAGTCAAGAATAGACGGAGCTGTAAATGTTCCACTCTATGGTATTCTTGATAACTTGGATACATTGGGAACAAAGGAGGATGTAATTATTGTTTATTGTCGTACCGGAGTTAGAGGGAATACAGCAAGGGCGGTTTTAAACCAACATGGATATGTGAAAGTTCATAACCTAACTGGTGGCATTACAGCATTCTTAGAGTTGGCAGGATAGAGTTTTGTCAATTTAAATTTATACACCAAAATCAATAATGGGATTATTTAGCAACTTAAAAGGAGACATCTACGGTGGAATTAACGCTGGTGTAGTTGCTTTACCTGTAGCTTTAGCATTTGGAGCTGCAGCGAATATGGATCCTGTTAATGGGATGTATGGAGCCATTTTTTTAGGGCTTATTGCTGCTGTAATTGGTGGAACTTCAACTTTAATAAGTAACCCTACTGGTCCTATGACCGTCGTTACAGCATTGATTGTAAAAACGGAAATAGATCGTTTTGGTTCTTTAGATGAAGCATTACCGTCCATCATTTTAATTTTCGTGCTGGCTGGTCTTATCCAAACGATCTTTGGTGTACTCAAACTCGGGCGATATGTGGCGTATATCCCATATCCTGTGATTTCTGGGTTTATGAGTGGGATTGGTGTTATTATCGTAATTCTACAGATTCCTAAGTTTTTAGGAGCCGATTCAGTTTCAGGTGTTCTGAACACATTGAAAAGTTTTCCTTCCATGATCATGGAGGTCAATGCAATAAGTGTTGTGCTTGCAGTTACCACGGTGGCAATAATTTACCTACTTCCGAAACTTACTAAAGTAGTTCCCAGTACTCTAGCGGCCTTAGTTGTAGTTACTGCCGTGTCTTGGTATTTTGGATTTGACGATAAGTTTGACATCAAAACTATTGAAAGTGGAGGTGCTATAAGCGGGGAATTTCCATTACCAAGATTAGATATTTTTGCAGGACTAAATTTTAGCATTGTAATGAACGCGTTTTTACCTGCTTTATCATTGGCAGGTTTAGGAATGATTGATAGTTTATTGACGGCTGTTGTTGCTGATAACCTGACTAAAACTAAACATAATTCTAACCTAGAATTAATAGGTCAAGGGATTGGGAACATGGTTTCAGGACTGTTTGGTGGAATTCCAGGAGCGGGAACAACTCCAGCTACGGTGCTTAATATCAACTCAGGTGGAAGAACTAGATTGTCAGGGATTATTCATGCCTTAATACTATTATTAATTTTAATGGTGGGTGGACCAATTGCGGGTAAAATTCCACTGGCTGTTTTAAGTGGAGTTTTAGTTACAGTTGGTATTTCGGTACTTGATCTAAATGTAATTAAAGACATAAAGGCTGTACCTAAGAATGATAATTTTATCATGTTCTTGGTTTTGACACTTACCGTCTTTTGGGATCTGCTATATGCAGTTGGGATAGGACTGATAATAGCTGCATTGTATTTCATGAAGAAAATGGCAGATGTTGTGGAGCGTGAAACTTCCAACAAAAGGATTGATAAGATCGTTGCCAATATTATAGGTGCTTTTGAAATTTCCGAAGATTTCAAAGAAAAGGTGGAAATCATAACACTAAATGGACCTTTGTTTTTCGGTTTTGCTTCTAGATTTCAAAACAAAATTGAATCATTGGATGCGCATAAGAAGGTTGTTGTGTTCGATTTTTCCTTAGTACATCATATGGATCAATCAGGGGTTTATACCTTTAAAGAAGCTTGTCAAACACTCAAGGATAAAGGGATTAATGTTTGTGTGTGTGAAATGCACTGGAGACAAAAAGCTATGATGGAAGGGGTTGAAATGATCCCTCAAATTATTGATGAGCTACATATTTTCGAAAATATCGAAGATACTTTACAGTGGTTGGCAGAACCAGGACACCTAGATAATAATTTTGCACAGGATGGCGAATTGTATATACCTAGTGTGTTTACGCCAAATGGAGATGGAATTAATGATGACTGGGAGATTAGGAATATTGATAAATTTCCTAATTGTCATGTAATGGTTTTTTCGAATACCAATATCATGTTGTTTGAATGTAAGAATGGTTATTCTGAACGTTGGGGAGGGCTAAATATGAGAGGTAAAAACGTTCCAGATGGAAAGTACAATTACGAAATTGATTTGCATGGAGATGGTAAGGAGGTACGTAAAGGGACTGTCTCAATTTTCCGCTAAACCTTTCTTAACATATCGGAGTGAGGAATTCCATCCTCTAGATATTCTTTGCCAGTAAATTCAAACCCAAATTCTTCATAGAATTTTAATAAATAAGTTTGTGCCGAAATTCTAATTGGAGTAGCTCCAAAATGAGTTTCAACCGTTTCAAAACCTTTGCGCATTAATTCTTTTCCTACTCCAGTTCTACGAACAGTGGGAGAAGTTACAATTCGCCCCATAGATACCTCATCGTATGAAATCCCAGCTGGTATAATTCTCATATAAGCCACCAATTGATCTTTTTCATAACCCATCAAATGAATAGACTTCTGATCTAAATTGTCACAATCTTGATATGGACAGGTTTGCTCAACTACAAACACTTCTGCTCTTAATCTTATGGAGGCATAAAGCTCTTCCAAATTGAGTTCTTCGAATTTTTTGTCGATCCAGTTAATCATGGAAAATAAATTGATATTTTTACGCTACAAGAAAATTAGTAATTATGGCTAAATCTAAGTCTAAGTTAATCTTTAGAATCGGCTTTTTGGTGTTTGTTGCTGGCATGTTGTTTTTTTTATTTTATATCATGAGCAATACCAAAGCTCCTTGGCAAAAGAAAGCTCCAGTCCCGACAACAGATACTTTACAAGTTCAGTAACCCGATAATGATTCTATAATGGTTTGCCAGGTTCTATGTCTGGACCTGAAGAGCCATTGTTTTCAGAACTCCCAGGAAGTTCACCACTAACTTCATTTGGGCTAGTGTTATCTTCTCCACTTGCAGAATCGGATGGCTCTTGAGGAGCTGCATCTGAAATGTCGATATTTTCACCTTCGCCATTCGTTGTTTGTAAAGCTTCTGTTCTTTTTCGATTTTGAATAAGAGCTAGGGTCATTACTAAACTGGTAACTAATATTACAACTAAGAGAACGCCAGAGTTGAAGTTGTCCGTTCTAAATTTTTCAGGAATTTGGAAGAATAGCAAAATGGTAATCAATCCTCTAGGAGAAACCAAACTTTGTGGACTACTGTCTTTTCTTGCAAAAGATGCAAAGAGAATCACTCTCACAAAGTAGATCGCGGCTAATACCAATAAACTGAGCATTATTACATCCAGATTATACAATGAACTTGGAATGATACTCAGCCCGAAAATGAAAAAGAAGAAGGTCCTAACCAAAAATGCTGTTTCGGCTGTCATTAACTTCATTTCATGTAAAATGTCGTGTAATATCCCCTCGTTAAGCCACTTTTTTAAGAAACCTTTAAAGAACAACTTATCGTTATTGATAATTATTCCGAAGAACATTATTACTAAAAGGGGGGATAAATGCATTAGTTTACCGCATGCATAAACCAAAAATAAAACGGATATTAATAAGAAGAACTTTACATGAGTAGTCAACTTCTGCAAGATAATAATGAGTACGTAGCCTGCTATTACCGAAATTACCAATGTCAACCCAATGTTCCATGTAATGTTACCCACGACATCTATTGCACTGGATTTGCCAACATTGTCTTTGAAGAAGTAAAAAACCATGATACCAATGATGTCTGAGAAGGCACTTTCATAAATTAGAAACTCCTTTTTCTCGGGCATCAAATTTCCTATACTTGGTATTACGATAGCACTACTAATGATTGCTAATGGTATTGCATACATAATGCTAATAATCCAATCTTGCACTACAATGGTGTGGAAGATAACTGCAATTAACGCAGTACAGAACATTACACCTAAAAAGGCGATGAGCAATGATTTATATATTATGGGAAGCTTACTTTTTTCTAACTTAAGATCAAGCGACGCTTCCAGTACAATTAATATTAACCCAACGGTACCTAATACACTTAAAAGCGGAGTATAGTTTTTATCCTTAAATAAATTGAGATCTAACCAATCGGATAGAGCTAGGTTGAACAGAGTTCCTATAAGAATCAACATTAGAACAGAAGGAATACTCGTTTTCTTCGCTAGAATATTGAAAAAGTAAGAGAGTATTATTACCGAAGCCCCGCCGATTATGATATAATTAGTATCAACTTGTCCCATATTGTATCTTTAATTCTTAAAAAAATACAATTTACACCTTATTGTAGTTAATCAACAAAAAAAATAACATAAATATAACTGTGGTGTAAGGCTTAATCACTAAATTGCAATAGGGTCCAGATATAAATCAAAATAGGGAAACTTGAAAAAGACTTGTTTTAAATGGAGTAATCGTTTCGAAGAGGATAATATAATTATGTCCTACAAAGGTGAATTTAATTCAGACCTTGTTAACTCTATTCTTTCCCTTACTTACAAGGATGCTCATATCAAACACAGTAAAGATATCGTTAAGAATCGTCTGTTTAGTGTGATTGTTGAATCTCTTCAGAATATTTACAAACACGGACAAATGTTGAACGAAGAGGATGATGGTGTTAAGGGAATTTTTCTTGTCCGAAAGACAGATCAATCCTATTGTATTTATACTGGTAACTTCCTACCTGCACGATCTGTTAAAGGTTTGAAAAGTAAAATTGAGCAGGTTCGAAATGCAGATCGGAATGGTTTGGTGCAATTGCAAAAAAATGTATTGAAAAATAGCACATTAACCCCCGAAGGGAATGCAGGGATTGGCCTAATTGAAATCGGTAAGAAGTCATCTCACATCGACTATAATTTTGATCAAATTCAAGAAGACATGTTTTTTTTCTCTTTGGAAGCTGAAATTTCAACTTTAGTCGCGTAATAATTCTAAGTCACTAAGCCATTAGTGCTCCGTTATTTTGTTAATCTCCTGATATTTCGAAAAAATAATTCAACTTTGTATTCGTTGGTGAACTTCAATGAATAGGATAATTATCATACTAGTTTGTTTAGGCCTGGCGTCGGTTACGCTAAAAGGACAGAATCCAGATTCTCGTGCTTTTTATGACCGATTAGTAAATCAAATGGATTCAGGTGTTGCATATTTAGAATTTGTTCAGCGAAAAGAAGATTCCCAGCAGGGACCTATCACTTTTAAAGGTGAATGGCCAAACAAAATGGGGCTGCGAATCAGTTTCTTTCTTTTAGGTAAAAAGAAACCTGTGGATGATTCAAATTGTTTTGCTGTAACCTCTATTCATAACGCGCTGGCTAAGGTCTATTTGCAATATCCTGAGTATAAGAGTATTCCTTCAATGTTAGACTTAGCATACGATAATATTCAGGGGTATAAAAATGGTGATCGTTATAATTTTTGGCGCTTGCATCAGCCTTATCGCAAACTCAAAAAGGAAGATGTTATAGGGCAACAACCTATGGTGCGTAGACCTACAAATTATCGCCTTCGAACTAGGTATATTAATAATGCTGCTAACGTGGTTGAGGATTCCGATGATACTGCACTCGCGTACATCGCTATGATGCTTAGGTCTAGAATTAAGAATCAAGTAACTTCATCGGATACCATTAAGCTTTCTGGTATTTTTGGTCAATATCGTGATACGCTTCGCAATAATCGTCATTGGTATAATTACATTAACGGGAATGATCATAATACAGGAGCATTTCTAACATGGTTGGGAGAAGAGTATCAATTTAAACGTTGGAATATTGTGAAGGTGGTAGGGCATAATGCCACATTTTTCTTGAATTTTAGCGAGTGTTTTCCGCACGCATATGTTCCGTATATTCCTTATGGAAGCAATGATTTGGATGGCGTGGTAAATGCGAATGTATTGAGTGCTTTGGCTCTGAACAATGAATTAGATGTGGATGGTGTATCTGGTTCAGTTAAATTCATTGAGCATAAAGCCAGTAAAAGAAAGTATGATCGGGTTGGAATTTATTACCCTAATAGATATCAGTTTCCATATGCTGTTTCTAAGGCTTATGATACTGGTGTTAAACAGTTGGAAGAAAGCAAGAAGTTGATTGTCGCTAACTTACTTAAAAATCAAAAGAAGGATGGAAGTTGGAAATCACGACGAATTGTAAATAAAAAAGATCGATTACAATCGACGGTTTATGCAGTCAATGCGTTATTGAATTTTGGTGAGATGGAGAATGAGACCTCCAGAAAAGCAATTCAAAGAGGCATGAATTATATTATGGACCAAGCATCTGTTCAGGAAGATAAATTATTTTGGAAAGGAGGCGTATTCTTTTCTGGTGGTACGGTAGTAAGAAATACTTTGTTTTGGAAATCGGATGCGTATACGACCGCAATTGTATTAACTGCATATTCCAAATATCGAGGTTATCTGGAAGATAATTTTGGTTATAAGAAAAACTAAATGAAGACGAATAAATTCAACATAAAAAAGAGTAGGAGCTGGGGATTAATATTCATTTTCAGTTGTATTGGCGTGTTTGCTCATGGGCAAACAGTAATGACCATCTATAGTGGAGATAATCAGGATAGTAGTTTTTATCATTCAACGGTATTAAATGACGGAAGAATGATGGTAGGAGGAGAGTATGGTATTCTGAAAATGTTCGATCAATACGGTGTGATGACCAATGTCGAATATGATAATGAAGGAGTCAATATAATCGAATTGGAGCAGCATAAGAACTATGTTTATTTAGCTACGGATAATAGTCAAATTTATCGATATGATTTGGGAACGGGAGATCTGATTAAGAAGTCTTTCAAGCAATTTGAGAATAGATGCTTTTATGATTTAATCGTAGAAGAAGATGGTACGTTATTGGTTTGTGGAGGACATACAGGAATTGCAGATGGATTAAAGAAAGTGCCTCATGGTTTTGTTGCCAAGATCAATTTTGACACAGAGGAAGTAAACTATCTGTGGAGAAATTTAAAAAAGTTTGCTTGGTCTTTGGATAAAAACGCGGAAGGAGAAATTACCATGGCGATGTTCAATGGTTTAAATACAGATGTGAAAAAGCTGAGCAGCAACTCCTGGAAGAAGTTGGGAAAGATCAAAGGGTTGGTTCATGAAATTAAATACAAGAACGAGGAATTGTGGTATTGTGGTTCCAGTAATATCAGGTTTTGGAAAGACGGAATTGTCGGCAAGTTAAGCAATGGTAAAAATTCGACACTTTTGGAAAAACAAGGTTGTCTTTGGAGTATGGAATTCCTAGGTGATCAGGTTTATGTGGCAGGCAATAAAGGAAATTTAGTTTCAGTAAACGACGAAGGAAAGATTATTAGAAACTTTAAGATTCAACATGCTCAGACTTTTTATGACATAGAACTTAAGGAAAATGGAAGAATTTTCATTTTTGGACATGCAAAAGGAGCATATCTTATACAAGAGAGAAAATAAATCTCCATATTCGCTGTTATAAATAGTAATGCTGGAATTAGTAATGTATTACGCACCAGAATTATACTATTCATACATTATTTAGATTCAGATTATGAACCAAAGATTATTGTTCGCCGTACTTGCATCCTTGTCCTTAATATTTACAGGGTGTAATAATGAAAAAAATTCCGATCAAGGTGAAAAAGGTAGCGCTGCTTCAACGGCTAAGACTTCTAACCCAAAGGTCTCCGGTAAGCTAAGAACCATTGAAAATTATACAGAAGGAACCGTTCTCGTAGTTATGGATACAGTGGATTGGAATAGATCCATTGGAGATTCAGTTCGCCAAATTTTCACAAAGCCAATCTATGGGCTGCCACAACCCGAACCATATTTTAAATTGGTAAGAATTGACCCAGGTGATTTTGGTGGCAACTTTAAGAGTTACTACAACATAGTAATGGTCGCAAATTTAAGTAGTACTCGTCCCTCAGCTAAATACATGAGAAGTTTATTAGGTAAAGAAAATTTAGCTAAAGCTCGATCTGATAAAGAAGAGAAGTCACCATTCTATGTAGGTAAAGATGTATTCTTGAAAGGCCAAAATGTGGTCTATGTTTTGGCAAATAGTGAGGCGGCTTTGAAAAATAAATTGTCTCAGCAACAAGATAAAATTCTTAAATACTTCGATAGGAGCACTGCTAAGATTTTAAGAGACAGAGTTTATTTCGAATCACATGAGAAAAACTTGAGCGAAAAAGTTTTTGAGCAGGTTGGAGTACAAATGCGAATTCCTGAAGGTTATGTTTTTGCAAAGGAATCAGATGATTTCATTTGGTTGAGAGTTCCGAGCGAAGTAGCAGATAAAAACATTTATGTCTCTAGGCGAAAGTATGTGAATCAAGAGCAATTCAGTGATCCATATTTAAGAAGTTGGCGAGATTCTCTTGGTGCTAATTCAGTTAAAGTAGATGGAGATACGGCGCATTACATGATGAGCCAAAGTTTTATGCCATTACGCGGTGAAGTAGAAAATATAAACGGTCAATACGGTAAGTTATGTAGAGGATTATGGCAATTGAAGGATGGTTCATTAGGTGGCCCTTATATTAGCTATGTGACTACCAGCAAGGATCAACAATACATTTATTACATCGAAGGATTTGTTGCAGCTCCAAGTAAAGCGAAGCGTAAGTATATCCGAGACTTGAGAACGGTTATTACAGCCGTCAACGGAAACTAGCTCCTTTTGTCCGTTTTTGTTCTAAAAAAGAAGGATTTAATACTTATTAGTTCCCTGATGAACGGTATATTTGCGTGTTATATCAGGATATACTAAATCTTGGGTGGGAATCAATTTTTGGTTAGAAAGTAATGATGATCAAATGGATGCCCTAATTAATAAGGTTTAGAGTTTCTGGGAATGAGAAGAATATGGGAATCAAGATAAAGAAACAAGACGCACTCAATTATCATACGCAAGGTCAACCTGGTAAAATTGAGGTAGTTCCAACAAAGAAAGTAAGTTCACAAAGAGATTTGGCATTAGCATACTCCCCAGGAGTAGCTGAACCATGTATTGAGATTAGCCAAAATCCAGAAGATGTTTATAAATACACAGCTAAAGGAAATTTGGTTGGTGTAATCACTAATGGTACAGCAGTACTTGGACTAGGAAATATTGGTCCTGAAGCGTCTAAACCAGTAATGGAAGGTAAAGGAGTTTTATTTAAAAAGTTTGCAGGTATTGATGTGTTCGACATAGAATTGGATGCAGAAGACCCAGAGGATTTTATCAGAACGGTAAAAGCTCTTGAACCAACTTTTGGAGGAATAAACTTGGAAGATATTAAGGCTCCAGAGAGTTTTTTAATCGAGGATCGCTTGAAGAAGGAAATGAATATTCCTGTTATGCACGACGATCAGCACGGTACTGCAATTGTTTCTGCAGCTGCATTATTAAACGCTTTGGAATTGGTAGAGAAGGATATTACCAAAGTGAAGATGGTTGTGAATGGAGCAGGTGGAGCTGCTTTGTCTTGTACCAAACTGTATCATTCTCTTGGAATGAAAAAAGAAAATATCGTTATGATCGACCGTAAAGGTGTGATTAGAAAAGATCGTAATGAACAAAATGTAGGTAAAGCTGAATTTGCTACAAGTTTGGATTTACATACGTTAGATGAAGCAATTAAAGGAGCTGATATATTTTTAGGTCTTTCGACTGGAAACGTCATGACACCAGAAATGGTTAAAGATATGGGTAAAGACCCAATCATCTTTGCTTTGGCCAACCCAGAACCTGAAATCCCATATAACGTAGCGATGAAAACTCGTGATGATATTTTGATGGCTACGGGTCGTTCAGATCATCCAAATCAAGTGAACAACGTGCTTGGTTTCCCTTACATTTTTAGAGGGGCTTTGGACGTACGTGCTACTGCAATTAATGAGGAAATGAAAATGGCTGCGGTACGTGCTATTGCAGAACTGACCAAGGAACCTGTACCAGATGTTGTTAACAAGGCATATGGAGAAACCGCGCTTACTTTTAGTAAAGAGTATTTCCTTCCAAAACCAATTGATCCAAGGTTGATTACTACCATTTCACCAGCTGTTGCTAAAGCGGCGATGGACTCTGGAGTTGCACGTAAACCGATCAAGGACTGGGATTTATATGAAGAGCAGTTGCTTCAGAAACTGGGTATCGATCAAAAGATCATTTCTCGTATCGTATTGGAAGCTAAGAAAAAGCCAAAGAGAGTAGTTTTTGCGGAAGCAGAACATCAAAAAATCTTAAAAGCCGCTCAAATTGTTGCTGACGATAATATTGCTTTCCCAATTTTATTAGGACGAAGACATAAAATTGAGGCAATTTGTGAAACTCATAGCATAGAGTTACCAGAGTGTGAAATCATTGATCCATACAACGAGGAAGATAAAAGATCTGAGTACGGTAAACTACTTTATGAAAAACGGAAACGTAAAGGTGTAACAATGTATGAAGCAGGTAAGCTAATGCGTGATCGTAACTACTTTGCAGCAATGATGGTAGAAAACGGTGATGCTGACGCAATGGTCTCTGGTCTTACAAAAGATTATCCGAGAACGATTAGACCTGCTTTAGAGGTAATTGGAACCGAAGATGGTATTAGCAAAGTTGCAGGTATGTATCTTATGTTATCCAAGCGAGGTCCATTTGCATTAGCGGATACTACAGTTAATAAGAATCCTTCACATGAAGATTTAGTAAGCATTGTGGGGCTTACGGCAAGAATGGCCAAGTTTTTTGATATTGAACCACGTATTGCGATGTTGTCATACTCCAACTTTGGATCTTCACGTGACGAAAATGCACTAAAAATGATGAATGCAACGGCTGCAGCTCGTGAAGCTTATCCAGGATTAGTGATAGATGGTGAAATTCAGGCAAACATTGCAATTAATAAATCTTTGATTCGCGAACACTATCCATTTAGCGAATTAGCGGAAAAAGGAGCAAATACTTTGATTTTCCCAAATCTTGAAGCAGGTAATATTGCTTATAAATTACTTCAGGAGCTTGGCGAATTCGAAACAATTGGGCCAGTACTGATGGGAATGAAGAAACCTGTTCACATTGTTCAGCAAGGAAGTACGGTAAGGGAAATTGCTAATATGGTAGCGATTGCTGTGGTAGACGCTCAGCGTAAACCGAAAACAAAAAACAAAAAGGTTGCAAGTGTATAAAGCAAATTAGATGATTGCGTTTTTAAAAGGTAAGCTGGCATACAAAGATCCAGCATATGTCATAGTTGACGTTAATGGTGTAGGGTACGAAGTGAAAATTTCACTATCTACCTATACCGAAATAAAGGAGCAAACAGATGTCATGCTCTATACTTACATGCATGTAAGAGAAGATGCTCAGATTTTGTACGGGTTTTCAACAACATCTGAGAAGGAAATCTTTACAACCTTAATCTCAGTAAACGGTGTCGGTACTGCAACAGGAATTATGATCCTTTCAACGTTAAACCCGCTGGAGATTAAACAAGCAATTGTTAACAACGATGTAGCAACGATTCAAAGTGTAAAAGGGATTGGTGCAAAGACTGCTCAACGTCTTGTTCTTGAGTTGAAAGACAAGGTGTTAAAGTCTGTAAATGAAGAACAGTTGAATATTTTATCTACTTCGCACAATACTATAAAGAAGGAAGCGTTATCTGCACTGACTACGCTAGGATTGTCGCGTAATCAAGCTGAAAAAGCTATTACTAAGTTGTTGAAAAAGTCAGAAGCAGATATTACCGTAGAAGAAGTAATTAAGGCTGTATTAAAGTCTGCGTATTAGTACCTTGAGAAGAGAAAAAAATTATAATAAGTGGTTGAAAAGCATATCATTGTTGATATGTTGTTGTGTTTTTGGGTTAAACCAAAGTGTTTTAGCTCAGGAAGAAACGGATACTACACAATCTCGTTTTGATAAGCCCTATGAACCAACCAAGTTTCCTACGTATAATCCACAGGATCGTTACGGGAATCCTTATTACAATCCAGATCGACAAACACCTTTAATTTTAGATCTTCCTTCCAATTATAAAAAGGAGGTAACAGTAGATGATAGTTTGAAAAACTACACTATTGAAGAGAATATGGGAGGTGTGCAATATAGACCAGCATCTTCTATGACCTACGAAGAAATGGTTGAATGGCAGAAGAAGCAACAAATTCAAAACTACTGGAATCAAATTGCATCTGGTGGAGAGGACGATGCCTTGAAAAGTAATAGCCTACTTCCTAGAATTTATATTTCGCCTGTTCTAGATAGAATTTTTGGTGGAAACTATGTTGATATTAGACCTAATGGAAATATTACGTTATCGTTTGGTGGTCGATGGCAGCGAAACTTTAATCCTTCTTTAACCAAACGTCAGCAAAGATTTGGTGGATTTGAGTTTGATCAGAACATTGGTCTGAACATGGTCGGTAAAGTTGGTGAAAAATTGAAGATGAACATCAACTGGAATACGGGTGCCACATTTGAATTTGAAAACGTTGTAAAAATAGATTATACGGGTCTGGAACACGAAATTTTGCAAGATGTAGATGCAGGTACAATCAGTTTTCCTTTGAAAGGATCATTGATTGGAGGGGATCAAAGTCTCTTTGGACTAAAAACCGTAATGAAATTTGGGCGACTTGATATGACTTCTGTGCTTGCTCAGCAGCAAGGTAAGATTGAAGAGCAGGAATTTAAAAATGGAGCCTCTACAAAGGAGTTAGAAATTGAAGGTGCAGATTATGAAATGAACAAGCACTTCTTCCTGTCACAATTTTTTAGAGATCAATATGAGCAGGCACTTTCTCAAATGCCTCGAATTGTTTCTAATGTGAACATCACACGTCTAGAGGTTTATGTGAGAAACCAAGTTCAACGTACGCAAGGGTTAAGAAACTTTGCAGCTTTTGCTGATTTAGGTGATAATAGAAATCCTTTGGTTCCACCAAACAATAAAGGGACGAAGAACAACCTATATGGAAGAATATTAAATGATGATGCAATTAGAAATGCCGATGATGCAAACGCTGTATTGCAGTCAGGAGGTTATAGCCTTGTGAAATCTGAGGATTTTGAAACTATTCGTCAGGCAAGAAAATTAGAACAAGGAGTTGATTTTGAATTTCATCCTCAACTAGGATACATTTCGTTGAAAACAGCATTGCAGAACGATGATGTTTTGGCGGTTGCTTTTGAATATACGTATAACGGAAGAAACTATAAGGTAGGGGAACTTTCTGAAGATTATCAGAATATTGAAGAAGACGAAAATGTGTTCTTGAAGTTGTTACGTCCAGCAACGGTAAATACAGACTTACCAATGTGGGATTTAATGATGAAGAATGTTTACTCGTTACGTTCAAGTCGAATTAACAAGGAGAACTTTAGACTTTCTGTGATTTACAAAGATGATCGAACAGGGTTAGATAACCCAGCGCTTCAAGAAGGGCCTTTTAAAGATACTGTATTGTTAACGGTCATGAATCTGGATAATGTTAACATGAATGGAGACAGACAACCAGATGGTAACTTTGATTTTATTGACAATGGAGTTGGAAATCAGTTTGCACCAGTAACCATTGATGTTAGAAATGGACGAATTTATTTTCCTGTATTAGAGCCATTTGGTGAGAATTTAGAAAAGCGTTTTACTCCAGCTGCGCAATGGTCTTCACTTATCAATAAGTATGTTTTCAATGAAATGTATGACGGCACGAAAAGTGATGCATTGTTCCTAGCTACTAAAAACAAGTACTTTATAAAGGTTGCTTACCAATCTGCTACCTCTAAGGACCTCCAATTAAATGGTTTTGATATTCAACAAGGTTCCGTTGTAGTGACCGTTGGTAGTACTACACTTTCAGAGGGAGTTGATTATGAAGTAAACTATCTTTCGGGTAAAGTAAAAATTACTAATGAAGGGATTCTTAACTCGGGTAAGACCATTAGAGTTAAGTATGAAAAACAAGATCTTATTGCTTCTCAACCGAAGACTTTCTTTGGAACTCGACTTGACTATAACTTCAATAAGAATTTCATTCTAGGAGGAACCTTGTTGAGACTTACGGAAAGACCTTGGTGGAGAACAGTTCGTCAAGGCAATGAGCCTTCAAACAGTACAATTTGGGGGGTCGACGGAAGTTATTCTACGGAGTCTAGATTGCTAACTAAAATTGTAGACAAAATTCCTTTAATTAACACCAAAGCACCTTCTTCCGTTTCTGTTTCAGGTGAATTTGCTCAATTGATCCCTAGCCATTCCAAACTTATTGAAATTGATGGAGAAGCTACTGCTTACTTAGATGACTTCGAAGGTTCTGAAACGCCTTATTTCTTAGGAGGTAATTTTGCTACTAACAAGAAATGGAAAATGGCAAGTACGCCACAAATGTTTCCTGAATCTATTTCTAATGGTGTAGATAATGGATTTGGTCGTGCTAAATTAGCGTGGTATAGTGTAGATCAGGTGTTTTATTTTAACAATTCTGGAACAAGACCAAGTCACATAGATGAACAGGATCAGGCGAATAGTTACACGCGTTATATTGATCAACGCGAGATTTTCCCGAACATGTTCCAACGTAACATTATAAACCAACTTAATACGTTTGATTTAGCATATTTTCCTCAAGAACGCGGTCC
>JAHDFW010000023.1:5001-31181 GCA_020627945.1 Cytophagales bacterium | reverse complement strand
TTAAAGGATCGAATCAACTCAGAACCATCACCATAAATATCAAGATGGTCAGCCTCTACCGATGTAACAATAGCGATGTCTGGATGCAGGTGCAAAAACGAACGATCAAATTCGTCTGCCTCGACAACAACAATTTCATTTGGATTTGGTTCTCCTTCCAAATAATTCGTTCCATAATTGGTGGTTATGCCACCTAAGAAAGCAGTAACGTTCTTACCACTGGACTTCAACATATGAGCAATCATACTTGAAGTTGTTGTCTTACCATGGGTGCCCGCTACCGCAATGGTAAATTTATCTTTAGTTATATCCCCTAAAACCTGAGACCTTTTCTTTACTGAAAATTGCTCGTTGATAAAATGATTGTATTGCAAATGTTCCTGTGGAATAGCTGGCGTAAATACCACTTGAGTATTCTCCGGTGTACATTCCTTCGGTATAAAAACTACACTATCTTCGTAATGCACTTCAATACCGTCTGCTTTTAAAGCTTGTGTAAGTTCTGTTTCTGTACGATCGTAACCCAGAACTTTCTTACCTCGGGAATTAAAATAACGCGCCAAAGCACTCATACCAATTCCTCCAATTCCAATGAAGAAATAGTATTCATAATTCGATATGTCTTTACTCGCGTTTTGCACTAGTTTATTACTTTATTTATTTCTGCTACAATCTCTTTTGCCGCTTCTGGCTTTCCATACTTTAAAATATTTGCAGCCAAAGTTTGTTGCTTACCTTCGTCTCCAATTAATTGGAATAATGCATCAACCAATTTATCACGTGCTTCAGAATCGGAAATAATTTGTGCTGCATCTCTCGAAACCAAACTCATTGCATTATGTGTTTGATGATCTTCAGCTGCAAACGGATATGGAACCAAAATACTAGGTTTACCAACAAGGCATAGTTCCGAAATCGAAAGAGCTCCCGCTCTTGAAATTACTACGTCTGCTACTGAATATGCCAAATCCATTTCTCTAATAAATTCCGTCACTCGCACATTCCCTTTTGTCAAGCCTTTAACGTTAGGGTAAAAGTATTTTCCCGTTTGCCAAAGAATTTGAATCTCTTCGTTTTGATACAGTTGATCAACAGCATTTTTCAAACTTTCATTGATCGAAAGAGCTCCCAAACTACCTCCAATGGCCAAAATAGTCTTTCGATTAGGATCTAAGTCAAAATTCTTGTATCCCTTTTCACGCTTACCTTCAACATCCAAAATATCTTTTCTAACTGGGTTTCCAGTGAAGATGATTCGATCTTTCGGGAAATATTTTTCCATCCCTTCATACGCAACACAAATAGCTTTAGCTTTCTTAGCCAAATTCTTATTTGTAATTCCAGCAAATGAGTTTTGCTCTTGAATTACCGTTGGTATTTTTTTATGTTGAGCTGCTAACATAATTGGTCCAGAAGCGTATCCTCCAACTCCAATTACACACAGAGGTCTATTATCTTTTATTATTTTGCGAGCCTTCATATAAGCTCCAAGTAATCTAAAAGGAAAGAATAAATTCTTTAAAGACAATGATCTTTGAATTCCGGTAATATTTAAACCAATAATTCGATAACCAGCATCTGGAACTTTCTGCATTTCCATCTTGCCATTCGCTCCAACAAATAGAATATTCAACTTAGGATTTTCAGCCTTAAGTTGATTTGCTATAGCAATCGCAGGATAGATGTGCCCTCCGGTACCTCCACCACTTATTATGATCGTATTTTTCTTATTATGCCCCACTTAAACTGTTTTCTTCGTTACCTCTAAAAACGTTACCAATTCCTTTAGTTGGAGGATTGTCTTTTTCTCCTCTACTAACACTCAAAATAATTCCTAATGCTAAACCAGTAAACAACAGGGATGTACCTCCCATACTTACCAATGGCAATGGTAATCCTGTTACAGGACCTAAACCAACGGTTACTCCCATATTAATCATGGCCTGAATTACCAGCAAAAATGATAATCCTGCTGCGAGTAACCCCCCGAATGCCTTACTACTCCTCGTAGTAGTTATCATCCCTCTGTATAAAAGCCCCAGATATAACACCAGAATACATAAACCGCCCAACATCCCATACTCCTCAATAATGATCGCGTAGATATAATCTGAAAATGGATTTGGCAGAATATTTCGTTGTGTACTCCCTCCTGGCGCCACTCTAAATATCCCTCCTTGTGCAATAGCAATGTAGCCTTGCATAACCTGATGATCTGGGTCTTTGTCAGTAGTTATTTGTGTAGCAAATTTCCCAATTCTACTCACCACGGTCTCTCTTCTTTGCCCAATTTCCAAAGCCAACCAAAGCGCCAAACAAACTCCCAAAAACGAAAGCATTATAAATCGAATTGGCACACGACCAATTACCATTAAAAGTACTGCCGTCGCAAAAAGCATAATAGAAGTGGACATATCTGAATATGCAATTAAGCCACATATCACACCTGTCCAACCTACCATTGGTAAAAACGATTTCGTAAAATCTTCGATATCACTTTGCTTTTTAGATAAAAGGTTTGCAAGAAATGTAATTAAGCCTAATTTGGCTAAATCGGATGGTTGGAAAGTCTGATTCAAAATAGGAATTAAAATCCATCTTCTTGCACCGTTAATCTCAACTCCAAAACCCAAAGTAGTTAACAAGAGTAATACAATGGAAGCTCCCATCATTACCTTAGATAGCCCTGAATAATACTTGTAATTGATCTTATGTGCTACCCACATAATAATCAAACTCACTCCCATAAGCGCAGTGTGCTTAATTAGAAAATATTCAGTTTTCCCTCCAAATTCTCTGAATGCTAAAGCACCAGTAGCACTATAGACCACAATGATACTTACCAAAGAAAGTAAAAATACTATTCCCCAAATAATACGATCTCCTTGTAAGTTTTTGTGTACCCATTCTCTTAAGGCACCAAAACCTCCAAAATCATGCTCCAAATATGTTCCGTTAGATTCTTCTGCCATGATCTTAATTGTTAACCAGTTTATTATCCATCATTTTGTGAACTAACTCACAAAACTGCTCCCCTCTATCTTCGTAATTTTTAAACAAATCAAAACTTGCACAAGCAGGAGATAGTAATACTACATCTCCGTTACCACATAAATCTGTTGCTTGATCAAGTGCCTCTTTCATTGAACTCGCTTCCGAAATAGGATTAATCTTACCTCCAAAGAATTCTAAAAGTTTAGAGTTATCTGTACCTAAACAAACCAACGCCTTAACGTTATGCAAATGTTCTTCTAACACACTATAGTCATTCCCTTTATCAACACCACCTGCAATCCAAACCACTGGTTCATCAAAACTTTGCAAAGCAAAAAGCACCGCGTCTACATTAGTTGCTTTCGAGTCGTTATAATATCTAACTTTTTCTACTTCTGCCACGTATTGTAATCTGTGCGGGATAGTTTCGAAAGTCTCGAACGCCTCTTTGATAACTTCCTCTTCTATCCAATACTCGGTGGCAATATATGCCGCCATCATATTCATCCTATTGTGAGGTCCTTGCAACGGCATTCGCGCAAAGTCTTCGTCAGTTAACCCAATATCTTTGCCCACATCGAACGCAACTTTCTGCGGTACAATGATCTGATGGGCCAAATAATCAGAGATGTACTGCCCATCTTGATAATGGACCAGCACATCACTATTAACTTGATTTTCAGTAATTCTAAATTTTGACGCAATGTATTTGTCAATATCATAATCGTAACGGTCAAGGTGATCTGGACTAATATTAGTAACAACGGCTACGTCGGGCCTAAATTTAACAATGCCATCTAATTGGAAACTGCTAAGTTCCAACACCACCATCTCATAGGTATGATCAAGGATTAATCGAGCAAAACTAGTCCCAATATTACCTCCTAAACCTACATTCTTACCAGCAGTTTTAAGCACATGGTAAATTAACGAGGTAGTAGTAGTTTTACCATTACTCCCAGTAACCGCCATAATTTTCCCATCGAAATAACGATAGGCAAACTCGATTTCTGAGATTACGGCTATGCCCGCGTCAATACCGTCCTTGATCAAAGGAATTGAGTCAGGAATTCCTGGACTCTTTACCCACTCTTTTACCGAGTGTAATGTCTCAAGAGAATGTCCTGATTCTTCGAATGCTATATTCGCATTGATCAGCTCTTGCTTAAAAGCGTCAGAAATTGGTCCTGCATCTGAAACAAAAGGCTCCACCCCTTGCTTCTTTGCTAGTAATGCTGCTCCAACTCCAGATTCTCCAGCTCCTAAAATCGCGATATCGTATTTCTCGTTATTCAATTATTCTCAGTTAAGTCAATGATTTCTCATCTACTCTATCCTTCTCTTCGGTGCTTAAGGTATAAGAAGATACCTGCGCAAAATAATCCTGCATAAACTACCAGTAATGAAATGAGTATTTGATATTCCATATTATTCGTTGTTTGGTTCTTTAATTAATTTTCTTGCTCTCCTCAAGTCATTAATCGACAACTTATTTTCTTTATCTTAATTTCAATGTCACTAAAGTTAAAATAGCAAGCAGGATTCCTACAATCCAGAATCGACTTACAATTTTTGACTCGTGCATTCCCTTCTTCTGATAATGATGGTGAAGTGGGGACATTAGAAATATTCTACGTCCTTCCCCATACTTCTTTTTGGTATACTTAAAATAGGCTACCTGCAACATTACCGAAATATTTTCCACTAAAAAGATTCCGCATAAAACTGGAATCAATAATTCTTTTCTTAAAATCAATGCTAACACCGCTATAGCTCCGCCAATTGACAGACTCCCTGTGTCACCCATAAATACTTGTGCCGGATAAGAGTTGTACCACAGAAAGCCAATAGTAGCTCCAATAAATGCGGTACAGAAGATCACAACCTCACCAGAATATGGGATAAATACGATATTTAGAAAATCTGCAAATATGGCATTACCCGATACATATGCAAATACTGCTAGGGTTGCCACAATAATTGCTGAAGTTCCTGCTGCTAAACCATCAATACCATCGGTAATATTAGCCCCATTGGAAACTGCGGTTATAATAAAGATCACAACAAGCACATACATGTATTTACCATATTCTCCTAAAAAGGAAAACATAAGTTCGTAATCTAGCTCATTTCCTTTCAAAAATGGAATTGTAGTGATCAACGACTTAATATCCTGATGACCTCCTCCAACTAGATAATCTCTAATTACCACATGCTCATTCAATAACAGAGTAACCCCCACAAAGATCCCTATAGAAACTTGACCTACAATTTTGAATCTTCCTGCTAACCCTTCTTTATTCTTTCTGAATACCTTGATGTAATCATCCAAAAAACCAATGAGACCCAAGCCTACCGTTGATACCAACAATACAATCACGTAAACATTAGTAATACGAGCAAACAGCAACGTGGGAATTAATATCCCCGCTAAAATGATCAGACCTCCCATAGTAGGAGTTCCTTTCTTTTCCATTTGCCCCTCAAGACCTAAATCGCGAATAGATTCCCCAACCTGCAACCTTTGAAGTTTACTGATTAATGATTTTCCAAAAAACATGACGATCAGCAACGATACCATCGCGGCCATTACGGCACGAAACGAAATGTACTGAAATACTCCTGCTCCAGGGAAATCTAGTTTTTCCAGATAATTAAAAAGGTAATAAAACATTATTCTTCTCTTTTAATGTTTCTGGTTAGAACCAAAGTTAGCATCTCTACATTCTCCACAAACTCCTTATACTTCTTCTCATCAAGTTTACTGGTCATTTTATCCAAAGCATCCGCTCTAGACTTCAATTTTTTATCTTGTTTACTATTTTTTTCTTCTTTGCTCATGTTTCTTAAACATTTAAAAACTCAGCTAATACTTCTTTATCGTCAAAGTGAATCTTCTCACCTTTTATTTCTTGATAATCTTCATGACCTTTTCCGGCCACAAGGATAATGTCATTTGGTTTTGCCAATATACAAGCGGTTCTAATTCCCTCTTCTCTATTGGTGATTGACAAGGTTCTTCTTGCTTCCACTGGAGACAATCCAACCTTCATATCTTTAATTATTTCCTCTGGATCTTCATCTCTTGGATTGTCTGAAGTAAGAATAACCTGATTGCTGTACTTAGCCGCAATCACTGCCATTTTTGGCCTTTTCGCTTTATCTCGATTACCACCGCAGCCTACTACGGTAACCAATTGTTCATTTCCTGAACGAATTTCTTGTATGGTTTTCAACACATTCTCCAAAGCATCTGGGGTATGTGCATAATCTACAATGGCAGTAATTTTCTCTGGATTAACGAAATAATCAAAACGACCTGCCGCAGTATCCAACATAGACATCTGACTCAACACCTCATTTTGATCTTCTCCTAACAATTCTGCAACCGCATAAATGGTCAATAAATTGTAAGCATTGAATGCTCCAATCAACTTAAACCAAACCTGTGTTCCACTGATATCTAACTCCAGTCCATCAAAAGAATTCGTAAGCACTCTAGCCTTAAAGTCGCTCATTCTTTTAAGAGAGAATGTATGATGCGAAGCATTGCAGTTTTGCAACATTACCAACCCACGTTTATCATCTGCATTTACCAAAGCAAACGAACCTTTCTTCATTCCATCGAAAAACCCTTTCTTAGCTTTAATGTATTCATCAAAGGTTTTGTGGTAATCTAAATGATCATGAGAGATATTGGTAAACACCGCTCCTGCAAAATCCAAACCTGCAATTCGTCTTTGAACTACCGCATGCGAACTAACTTCCATGAAGCAATGAGTGCATTTCTGATTTACCATTCGGTCTAGAAGAGCATTCAACTGAACTGCATCTGGAGTCGTATGAGTAGAGGGAATTACCTCTTCATTAATTTTATTTTCAATGGTAGAAAGCAACCCTGTATTGTAGCCTAAACCAACGAATAAATTATGCAGCAAGGTTGTACATGTTGTCTTCCCGTTAGTACCAGTGATTCCAACTAACTTTAACTTACGAGATGGATTATCGTAAAAATTGGATGCCATTAAGCCCAAAGCCTCTTTAGAGTCTTCAACCTGAACCCAAAGAACTTCTGAACTTTGATGAGCAGGCAGTTCTTCAACTACCACAACTTTTGCTCCATTTGCTAAAGCCTTATCGATAAAATCATGCCCATCAACCTGCTCTCCTCGAGTTGCAACAAAAAGATCTCCATCATTCACTTTTCTGGAATCAAAGCAAATAGCACCTATGTTCAGATCTTGCTCAACTGAACGAAAAAGGACTTTTACGTCTTGTAATATGTCTTTTAATGCTTTCACAATTATTTTAATTCCAACTTTATCTCACTTCCACGTAATGCTTTAATTCCTGATTTTTGAGATTGCTTAGCAACTCTTCCTGAACCAGTAAAAGTCACCTTCAATCCTTGATTTTCTAGAACATATAAAGCATCCTTTAATCTTAATCCTAACACGTTTGGCACCAATCCGTCTTGCATCTTTTTAGACACAAATCGAACCGAATTATCACGTACAGCAGTTCTTACATACTCTGCATGATTTCCAGAATGAGCGGAGATGCCAAATTCATTACATAAACTTTGCAACTCTTCTTGGTTTCCACCTTTAATTTGTGGAAACACTCCATTCTCGGAAGGCTTCTTCAACTTAGCATCCTTGTGTAAACTCAAATCTCTTGAGTAAACCTTATCCGAAATCTCTCTAAAAACAGGAGCTGCAGTATTACTACCTTCTTTTCTAAAACCTTTAGGACTATCCACTACCACTATACAGCTATATTTTGGATTGTCAGCAGGAAAATAACCAACAAAGGATGTAGAATATATTTTTGTATACTGTCCGTTCTTTAATTTTTGTGCGGTACCAGTTTTTCCTGCTATTTGATACTTCCTTGTATTTATTCCTTTTGCAGTCCCCCTCTTTACTACTCCTTCAAGTTGTTTTTGCACTTTTTTCAACGTCTCTTTAGAACAAATTTTCTTATTAAGAACCTTTGTTTCATACTGCTCCATTACCTCATCAGCGTTGCGGATTTCCTTAACAATTATTGGTTGAACTTTCACCCCATTATTAGCAACCGCATTGTAAAAGGTCAAGGTTTGAATTGGTGATAACTCCAACTCATATCCAATTGACATCCATGCTAAAGAAGTTCCTGACCAAGTCTCATCTTTTGGAGTTTTAATCTTTGGAATTGCTTCTCCCTGAATCTGAAAACCTACAGGTTCATTAAGCCCCATATCGTATAAATAATCTATAAATCGTTGAGGATTCTTACCAAAATAACGTTCAACCAACCTAGAAACTCCGATATTAGATGATTTACCTAAAACCTCTTCCACCGTAATTGAACCATAACCACCAGGTTTAGAGTCTGTCATGTCTCTATCATAAATTCTATGAACACCGTTGAATGTATTTATCGTGTCTTTCAGCTTCAACTTATTATTAGTCTTTTCAAAAAGAGCTATCATTGAGGCCAACTTCATAGTAGAACCAGGTTCAACACATCCTATCTCCCCTACCGCATAGTTATAAGTTTCGAAATACTTATCCCCTCCTTTAGAATGACCTAGGTTTGCCATAGCTTTAATCTCGCCTGTCTTCACCTCCATAAGAATAGCGGTACCATACTCGGCCTGATTATCTTCCATCGCTCGCATCAAAGCATTCTCTACCACATCTTGAATATTAATATCAATGGTAGTGTAAACATCCATTCCATTTTCTGGCTCACTTTCCTCACCTTCTAATAATGGAACCCATGTACCTGCGATTCTTTGGAACATCCCATATCCATTCTTCCCAGCTAGGTATTCATTAAAACTGTATTCCAGACCCACTCCACGATATTTAAGTGCACCTGAAGCTGAATCAACTTCTTCTTTAATACTCCCTATCGCTCGACGAGCAAGGTTTGCAAATGGAGGGAATCTACGATCTGTCTTTTCAAAAATCACACCTCCTGTATATCTACCCAACCTGAAAATTGGGAACTTCGAAAGTTCCTTTTTGTCGTGATAATTAATACTCCTATTACCTATACGTAAATACCGCTTTCTTTTCTCACGTGCATTTACCAAGGCGTGTTTATAAGATTTTTGAGATTTGTCCTGAAAGAATTTTGAAAGCATCAAAGCCAACGAATCTACTTTATCATTGAACAAATCTTCATCTTCCAGAACAGATGGATCAAAAGCTACACGATAAAATGGTAGCGAAGTAGACAATAAACTCCCATCGGCAGCATAAATGTTACCTCGAGTAGCTTTTATCTGACGCTCACTAAATGATATAGATGCAGCCTTATCCTTCCACTTCTTCCCATCAATAATTTGAATCTTCCCTATTTTCAGAATAATAAGGACTCCAAACAGGGCTACCAGAAGGAAGGCTATTCTAACACGTAATACTATGTCGGTTTTTACACTCACCTATTCTCTCTAATTATCTATTATTCTACTCTTCTTCTTTTACTACTATATGTGTTGGAGGTGCTGAGCTTTCTTTCAGCCCCATTGACTCCACACGTTTTACTACTTCTGACTGCTTACTCTTATACATATAATCAGCTTTCATCGTAGTATAATCTGTTCTTAAATCTTCTATCTCTGCCTTCACTTTTTGAATGCGAATTCGCTTCTTCTCAATCAAATATGAATTCATGATGTAGAGAATCAACAAAGCAGAAACAAACAAAATCTTAGGCATATATTTAACTGGCACTCCTTCTTCAAAGATTTGCTCCAGCTTTCCATACCCAGAAAAGAAAGTACTCAACGTAGAGCCCAAAGTACCTGAGCCACGCTTTTTATTGTTACCATTATCTTTTCTAATTGTGTTTTCCACGTTTCTTTACTCCTATCTATTTTTTTTCTGCTATTCTCAATTTTGCGCTTCGCGCTCTGTTATTTTCTTTCAATTCCTCTTCTCCTGCAACAACCGGTTTTCGGGTCACACTATCAAAAGGCTTTATTACGTTTCCATAAAAATCCTTTTCTGGCTCCCCGTACATCTTCCCTGTTTTGATATAATTCTTAACCATTCGATCTTCTAAAGAATGATAAGACATTACAACCAATCTTCCTCCTGGCTTAATCACCTCTGTACACTGCTCCAACATCTCCTCTAAAGCTTTCATCTCCTCATTTACTTCAATTCTCAATGCTTGAAAAACCTGAGCATAGTATTGATTTTGCTTACGATTAGGAACTAGATTTTTAATCAAATCCTTAAACTGCTCAATCGTCTCGATCTCAAGATTCTTTCTTCCCTGCACAATATGTTGCGCTAATGTTCTAGCATTCTTAACCTCTCCATAAATCCCGAAGATTTTTTGCAATTGATCCGCATCATAATTATTCACGATATCACTAGCCTTCACCTTCCCATGCTGATCCATTCTCATATCTAATGGCCCGTCGAACCGAGTTGAAAAACCTCTCGTTCCCTCATCAAACTGATGAGACGAAACCCCTAAATCAGCCAAAAGACCATCCACCTGTTTCACACCTGCAAATCTCAACTGCTTCTTAAGATGTCTAAAATTTGACTTAATCAATTTGAATCGATTCTGATCAAGCGCCTCAGCATTTTTGAAAGCATCTTGATCCTGATCAAATGCATAAAGCTTACCCTCAGATAAAGCTTCAACTATTGCTCTAGAATGTCCTCCTCCACCAAATGTCACATCAACATAAATCCCATCTGGACTTATATTCAACCCCTCAAGGCATTCGGAAAGCATAACTGGATTATGATACTGACTCATCGTCATCCAATCTATCTCCCAAATACTTTTCAACCAGATCAGAAAATTCCTCCTGATCGTTAATTAAATATTCGTTGTACAATTCTGGGTTCCACAACTCAATTCGATTACCAACACCTACAGCCACCAACTCTTTTTCCAACTTCGCATAAGCAATCATGGTCTTCGGAATTAGGAATCTTCCTACCGAATCAAGATCAACTTCCGTACTACCTCGCATAAAATTACGTTGGATGTTACGAAACCCTTTATTGAACTCATTCAAGTTCACCACCTTATCAAACACCTTCTTCCACTCTACATGTGGATATAAAACCAAACAAGGTTCAAACCCTCGATTAACCACCAAAGAAGACCCTGAAAACTCAGAAAGACGCATTTTTAGCTTGGATGGCAATAGCATCCTCCCCTTTGCATCTAGCTTGCAGTCATATTCTCCAGTGAAAAAACTCATATAATTATTTCAAGATCGCCCAGTTTTTAGGCAATAAATCAACAACAAACCTACATAATGATTCTCTAAAATCCTCCACTTTTTACCACTTTTTACCACTTTCCCGCACCTTTTAAAACACTTACTTACCACTTTCCAAATAGCAGCGATCAAATTCAATTGCACTTTTATAAGATTTCTCATCTTTTTTTTGTTAATTGCATGGGTTAAACATTAAAAATTAAAGTGTTATGAAAAAGATATTATCAGTACTAGCATTAGTAGGTTGCGTTGCTTTTGCTAATAATGTTAAAGCAGGAGGCGATGATATTATTGAAGGAGGACCATTTATTACAACGGGGTTATATGCTCCATCTGCTCACTACTATCTACCTAGCACCCTTACAAATACAGGGGACATTAGATTCACAGGGTTGTCATTCCAGTTTGGACATGACTTCTTAATCGCAGCATTTTCACCTATGAGTGTTTCTATCCGTGCAACATGGGTAGAGTTAAACGGAGCCATTGACAATGAGTCTTCTACTAACAATTACATTTTCCAAGGAAGTATTTTGAAGCTTGGGCCGCAGTTCACGGTAAAATTCAGCGATGAAACAGCTATGGATTTATTTGGACAAGTTTCGCCTACAGTTGCAGTTACTGGTGAGTTTGGAAATTCTTCAGCGACATCTTCAGTAGGTGCTACTGGAACTTTAGGAGCTGCATTCCGATTTAAAAAGATGATTATTGGTACTGAGTACTGTTTTGGAAGAGTTCTTAACAACGACGCAAGAGGTTCTGGTCCATTATCAGCAACTACTGGGGCTGCTAGAGAAAACTTGAAATATAGAACTAACCATATTAAAATAGTTCTTGGTCTTCAATTTGGAAAACCTTAAGTAATACGTAGAACAAACAAAGTATTTAAAGGCTTGTCTTCATTGGAGATAAGTCTTTTTCTTTTGCGCTCCACAATTCAAAATAGATTCTTCTACGGATCAAACGGAAACCCAATAAACATGGGATTGGGGAAATCTTTACAACAATAAGGTTAGCATCTAACTAAAGATTATACATCGAGTTTAGCAAGACCTATGTAAACGCTAAGAAGTAAAAAGTGTGACTTCATTTCTAAACGCTCTCACAAAATTCTTATCCCGAACTCACGTTAAATATTGCAGAATAATCAGAAATCCGTACAGATTAGGATGACTTCATGTTTTGACCCGATCTCCACTGTTTTAAAAATTTCGAACTAAGCTCAATAAAAAAAGCCGTTGATTTACACCAACGGCTTTACTATATCAACTCAGCTATTCTGAGTTATTTATTTATTTTAATGTTCATCTGAAGTAAGGGAAGCAGCAATATACTCTCTATTTAGTCTTGCAATGTTTTCTAGAGAGATTCCCTTAGGACATTCTGCTTCGCAAGCACCTGTATTAGTACAGGCTCCAAATCCTTCTTTATCCATTTGAGCAACCATGTTTTGCACACGATCTTTTGCTTCAATTTTTCCTTGAGGAAGTAGCGCAAACTGAGAAACTTTTGCAGAAACGAACAACATTGCAGATGCGTTTTTACATGCTGCTACACAAGCTCCACAACCAATACAAGTTGCTGCATCAAATGCTTTATCTGCATCAGCTTTAGGAACTGGAATCGCGTTAGCATCCTGAGTATTCCCCGAAGTATTTACTGAAATAAATCCTCCTGCTTGTTGAATTCTTTCAAATGAACTTCTATCTACTACTAAATCCTTCACAACCGGGAAAGCAGCGGATCTCCATGGCTCAATGTAAATGGTGTCTCCATCTTTAAACGAACGCATGTGCAATTGACAAGTAGTTGTACCTGAGTCAGGTCCATGAGGTTGTCCGTTGATATACATTGAACACATTCCACAAATCCCCTCGCGACAATCGTGATCAAATGCCACTGGCTCCTTTCCTTCTGAAATCAACTTCTCGTTAAGCACGTCCATCATTTCAAGGAAAGACATGTGTGAGGAAACATCATCCAACTGATAAGATTCGATTTGCCCCTTAGCTTTGCTATCTTTTTGTCTCCAAACTTTTAATGTCAGTTTCATAAGCTTTTATTTTTTAGTGGTTGACCAAGCTAACGCCTGATCATACTCTGACTTCAATTATTTATAACTTCTTTGCTTTAACTCGATATCATTAAACTCAAGTTGCTCTTTATGCAAGTTAGAAGTAGAAGGGTCACCTGACCATTCCCAAGCTGCTACATACGCAAAGTTCTCATCGTCTCTTTTCGCCTCACCTTTTTGTTCTCCGTCCAATTCAACAGATTCTTCTCTAAAGTGACCTCCACAAGACTCATTTCTATCTAAAGCATCCTTTGCAAACAATTCTCCTAACTCAAGGAAATCTGCTACTCTACCTGCTTTTTCAAGTTCAGGATTCAATTCGTTCGTTCCCCCAGGAACAGTTACTTCTTTCCAGAATTCTTCTCTAATTTGGCGAATCTCTTCGATTGCTTCTTTCAAGCCTTGCTCGTTACGAGACATTCCAACTTTATCCCACATCACTTTCCCAAGACGCTTATGGAAGTGGTCCACTGATTTAGTTCCCTTATTATTAATAAAGAAATCAAGTCTTTCACGAACAGCCTTTTCTGCCTCTTCGAATTCAGATGAATCAGTAGGGATAGCGCCAGTACGAATATCATTAGCTAAGAAATCACCAATTGTGTAAGGCAATACGAAATAACCATCCGCTAAACCTTGCATCAATGCTGAAGCTCCAAGTCTATTCGCTCCGTGATCAGAGAAATTAGCCTCACCAGCAGCATAGCAACCTGGAATAGTTGTCATTAAGTTATAATCAACCCAAACCCCTCCCATGGTATAATGTACCGCAGGGTAGATCATCATAGGTGTTTTATAAGGATTTTGAGCTACAATTTTCTCATACATCTGGAACAGGTTTCCATACTTAGCTTCAACCACTTGTTCTCCAAATTCTATAATTTGCTCTTTAGAAGGATTCTTAACACCATCAACTAAAGCTTTCTCCTTACCATAACGTTGGATCGCAGAAGCAAAATCCAAATAAACAGCTTCTCCAGTTTCATTTACTCCAAAACCAGCATCACAACGCTCTTTTGCAGCACGAGAAGCTACATCTCTTGGAACTAAGTTACCAAATGCAGGGTATCTTCTTTCCAAGTAGTAATCTCTATCTTCCTCTTTAATTTGAGTAGGCTTCAACTTTCCTGAACGAATTGCTTCAACATCCTCCATTTTCTTAGGCACCCAAATTCTTCCATCATTACGAAGTGACTCAGACATCAACGTAAGCTTAGACTGATAGTCACCAGAACGTGGAATACAAGTTGGGTGAATTTGAGTATAACAAGGGTTTGCGAAGAACGCTCCCTTCTTATGTATTTTCCAAGCAGCAGACACGTTTGATCCCATTGCATTAGTGGAAAGGAAGAAAACATTTCCATATCCACCTGATGCAATAACAACCGCATGCGCCGAATGTCTTTCAATTTCTCCAGTAACAAGGTTACGAGCAATGATCCCTCTCGCCTTACCATCCACAATTACAAGATCCATCATTTCATGACGGTTGTACATTTGGATTTTACCTTTACCGATTTGACGGTTCATAGCAGCATAAGCTCCTAAAAGCAATTGCTGTCCAGTTTGACCTCTCGCGTAGAATGTTCTGGATACTAACACCCCTCCAAAAGAACGGTTATCCAATAATCCTCCATATTCACGTGCAAAAGGAACTCCTTGAGCGACACATTGATCTATAATATTCGCTGAAACTTCAGCCAAACGATAAACGTTAGCTTCACGTCCACGATAATCACCTCCCTTTACTGTATCGTAAAACAAACGATAAACCGAATCACCGTCGTTTTGATAATTTTTTGCTGCGTTAATACCACCTTGTGCCGCAATTGAGTGCGCGCGACGAGGTGAATCCTGAAAACAGAATGACTTAACTTTATAACCCATTTCTGCTAAAGAAGCCGCTGCAGATCCACCAGCTAATCCAGTTCCTACAACAATTACATCTATCAAACGCTTGTTAGCAGGGTTTACAACATTAATCTTGTTCTTATGATTGGTCCACTTATCCTTAATTGGACCTTCAGGTACTTTTGAATCTAATACTGTCATAATCTCTTATTCTAATAAATTAGTGTCCTGCCGTACAACCACCCGGTCCACAAATACACATTACTTTAATTAATATTGGAATTAGCGCAAATGCTAATGGTACAATTACCGAGTAAGCTATTCCAACTCCGTTGATCAATTTATTATATTTACTATGGCTCAACCCTAGTGTTTGGAATGCACTTGCAAATCCATGATATAAATGGAATCCAACAACTCCCATGCTAACTACGTAAAACAACACCCATGTAAGGTCTTTGAACTGAGCATACACTATAGATGCAAGATCTGCTACTTTCTCACCATCAATCTCTATATGACTAGGTGGCTCTACAAAAAACTTAAAACGGAAGAACTGATATAAATGTAATATCAAAAAGACTAAAATAACCATTCCAAATGGCCCCATAAGCTTAGAAACCCAGTTTCTAGTTTTAGACTTGTTAGGAACCGCATATTTCTGAGGTCTTGCCTTTCTATTAGACACCCACAACATAATACCATCGATCATGTGTAGTAAAAATCCCGCAAACAGGATTACTTCACTTGCAGCAATTAGTGGATTATGCTTCATAAAATGCGCGTAAGCATTGAAAGCAACTCCTTCATCTCCTTTTAAAAGAAGTAAATTACCAGTAAGGTGTACTACTAAAAATACAATCAGGAATATCCCGGTAATTGACATTAGTAATTTCTTACCAATCGAACTTGAAAATGTATTTTTTATCCAGCTCATAGATTTATTTTATTTAGCTTTTATACGATGCGAATTTAATCCGCAAAACATTACTAAACAATTTTAATCTAAACTAAAAAACTAACCTATTGAGTGTTTTAATATTTCAAAATTAATAAGTACGCTGGCTAATCTTCACCATAGAATAACACAAATCAGGAAAAATCACCATACAAGGATGTTTAGCATAGCTATGAGAGAAGTCAATAAGAGTTTTGTCTGGGGCACCTAGAGGTTCCAATATAAAAACATTGAATAGGCAGAGATAGTACACCGTTTCATAAACTCAACATAGATAAGAAAGCGAAACGGCTTAACCCCATCTAAACGACTCAACTACCTAAATTCCACTATTACAATTAACGAACAACCAATTAAGCATTCAATTTGAATCAATTTCTAAAAAGTAGTTTAGTTATTCGTTTTCTTTGATCAATAACAATCTCTACCAAATACATTCCAGATGGCAATTTATTACCTTCAAATTGAAACGAATTTTCTCCCACCTCTGTAAAGGTTTCTAGCTTAGTCACTACCTTACCATACAAATCGATTACTTGAATTTTTATAGGCACGATTTCATTTAACTCGATATTTACATTAAAAACCCGTGTTGTAGGATTAGGGTATATGTTAACGGGGCTTTTTGAGTCAAAAATTTCCGATACGCCGTCCATTAATGTTGTATCCTTCTCAAAAAATCGAATAACAAACGAACTATCACATCCGTTAATTGTTTGATAGTATTGATAATATATTCCAGGTTTAGTATACCAAATACCATTTACTTCAATACTATCACCAGTTTTGTAATCAATATATTGAGTATAACCCAAAGAATCAGAAGCAACTAATTCATTTTTCAGCACGTTAGTAGTAATTGGATCATTAAAATCGAAATAAATATTTGCTGAATTATTAATAATCGTTCCAACGGGTAATGTGTCATAAGGTGTTAACTGAAACATAACAAACCCTTTACTAGCAATTGGATCAGACATACTATCACTTAAATTGATATCAATGTATTCGAACCTTAATACTCCATTGCTCGTGTCTACATTAACTACCAGATTAGGATGACTCTGACTAATAAGGTCGAAAGTATTCAAGTTTAAATAATTTGATATTGTGTCTCTTATTATAACATCAAGTGCCGAAACGTTACCTACATTTTGAAAGTTGATAGTATATGTAATAGGTTCACCTAATGCAACAAAATCTTCTCGACACTCATTTTTTGGATAAAACGTCTTATTATTTGGGTCAAAACTATTGAGAACATCTATACAATGTCTGGTGAAATTATTGGTAGGGTTTACATCATTTAGTGTAGGTGTTAGAAGAAGGTTAAAGCAGACTTCGTCACCTATATCCGCAGAGGAATCAACTGTAAAATATATGGCACTAATAAATTCGTCTACATCAAATGAATGATCGGTAAAATCCCAAATCAGCGTATCACCTATTATATTGTCTGGGTTTACACTAGAGGAATCGTAGGTGACCAATGAAGTATCGTACACCAAAGATATTTGTCCAGATTGAGGGGTGCACCCATAATTGCCTGCAATGATGTTGATACTAGTACTTCTTCCAGGTCTAAACACATCAGGGTTTTGAATATACCCTCTTAAATCAATCTCTGATGTTTTAGGTCCATCCATGCTAAAAACCACTACACTTTCACAACCCTTTTGATCACTTGAATTAATGACATAGTTTCCTTGGCTAGATATAGGTATTAATCCACTTGTACTACTAAAGACATGTACTCTTTGACTACCAATCTTTCGTAACTCATGCAAAGTTGGATTAGCACCTCCACTAATATTAACATCAACAAACCCTACCGTATCGCACGCTATCGAGGTTACGCTTTTTACATGGGTTCTTAAATCACATGAACCGCAACTATTTGAATACGAAACTCCTGCAGGTGTCAGAATCGACCAGTTGGTGGTACTATAAGTTGGATCATCCACTGATACACAAGATAAACCCGAATTATTATAAAACTGAAGTTCAAACAAATTCATATTGTTCCCGTTACGAAGGTCTAATGAACTTAAGGAATTGTTTTCACAATGAAGTTGTGTCAGTTTTCCATTTCTACTAACATCTAAACGTTGTAAATTATTTTCATGACAATACAAAACCGCTAGTTTGGGTAACATCGAGACATCCAATGTATCAATTTCGTTTTTTTGACACCATATCGTATTAAGCATCACATTATGTTCCAAATTCAAGCTAGTCAATTCGCAGGCTTCTATTATCAAATTATTCAAATATAAATTCTGAGATAAATCAACTTGTACTAATGGATTCCATGAGCAATCAAGGCTTGTTATTAGTTTGAATTGTTCAATACCAGTGATATCTTGTATTGGCAGACCTGTACTATAAGCCACATTAATCGAGCCAGTATACGTATTAGCTTCCCAGATTTCTATAGTATCATTTCCGTTTACATCCAGCCCCCAGTGGTCCAATAATCTATTTCTGAAATTGGTATCAGGAATTATAACGGATTGTGAAAAACAACTAGCAATACAACAAGACATTAAGATAAAGAAAAGGACTCTCATAAATATTTCTGATTTATTAATTATTTTTGACTGATTTTATCCGCTATAACTTCCCACTCCAACCCAATATATTAATATCACCATTGAATTAAAGGTAACCGTTGAATGCAATTTATAACTATGTAGTATATATGACGTAAAAAAAACCATAGTAGTCTATTAGAAGATAATATTCGTTTTTATTTCAATGGTTGATGTTTTATACCTTTTTCATCCGTTATTTTCATTATCCATCTGCTATAAAACTACAAGTAAAATGGAACTAATATTATATTTCTTAGGTATAATTGTCGGAAAGAATATTTTTGCGGTGTGAAAGAAAAACGACTGTCCATATTAGTTGTGACCGCGATCCTTATTTTAACGGGAATCGCTGGCTTTATCAATTCTAAAATTGGATTCAATTATTCAATAGAAAGTTACTTCCCAAAAGGGAATGAAGAAGTAGAATTCTATGAGGAGTTTTGCACTCGCTTCGAAAGGGACATAGATTTTGTTATGATTGGCGTTCCTGCAGCTAAAGGTGTATTTAACGAATCATATTTTGGTAAAATTGATAGTCTCACACAACGTCTCAAAAAGCTTGACAACGTAACCAAGGTTATTTCGCCAACCACGTTGCGATATAATATAGGAACTCCAACTGGTCTCTTTGAGGTGCCTGTGGTCCATCTTAAAAATCCAGAACGTTTTGAAAAAGACTCTTTGAAAATTTATCAAGAAAAAGAATACGTTGGTAGTTTCTTTTCAAAAAAAGGTCTAGCAACGAATATAATCGTCAATACAACTCCAAAGTTAAATAAGGAAAATGGAGACAAATTATTAAGTGATATAAATAACCTACTCATACATTTTAATCTAGCCGAATCAAAAGTTGCAGGACGTGTCAGAACACAGGAATATTATGTCCGATTAATGAGTGACGAATTTGTTCTTTTCTCGGGAGTATCAATAATACTGTTGGTTATTTTCCTTTTGATAGTCTATCGTTCACTTTGGACAGTGGGAGTTTCTTTTTTAGTCATAAGTTTTTCAATAATATGGTCTGTTGCTTGCATTATATTGTTAGAGGGAAAACTAAATATGCTACTCACAATGTTGCCAATTCTACTATTTGTAATTGGAATTTCGGACGTCATCCACATTATTACTAAATACATTGAAGAGCTCAGATTAGGTGCCGAAAAAATAGCTGCTATTCGTACTACGATAAGAGAAGTTGGTTTAGCAACGTTCTTAACTTCGTTAACCACAGCAATAGGATTCCTATCTTTAATGACAAGTCATTCTCCGCCAATCCGTGAGTTTGGACTCTACATTGCAATAGGTGTTATGATCACTTACCTAATTTCGATCACATTATTACCTGCATTGTTGGTTCTAATGAAACGGCCCAAACTAGGTGATGAATCTAGTCTAAAAGCATCTTTTTGGAATAAGCGAATATTCAATGGGATGTTATGGTTTTTGACCAATCGAAGCAAGATCGTAATCATTGCGGTTATGTTTGGTGTAGTATCTCTGATAGGAATGTTCAATATTGAAGTAAACAATTTCTTTTTGGATGATTTAAATCAACGAAGCGAACTTAAGCAAGACCTTAACTTCTTTGAAGACAATTTTGATGGAATTCGACCTTATGAACTTGCCATAGTAATGAAGGACGAGTCTAAGAATATTCTTTCCGAAGACGTTATGCGCGATCTTGAAAAAATAGAAAACTACGTTGGGGAGAATTTTAAGGTAGGAATGATTTACTCTCCAGTCCACATACTTAAAGCTACCAACAAAGCTCTGAATTCAGGAGACCAGAATAAATATGAGTTACCAAAGTCTTCAAAAGATTACAATAAGCTGATTTCGAAAATCAAAAAATATGGAGTGCTTAAAAAATCAAGACGAATCCTTTCCGAGGACTTGAATAGTGCAAGAATCAGTTCGAAGCTTGAGGACATCGGAAGCGCTCAATTAAGAGGTAAAAACGAAGCTTTATTAAGTTACATTGAGAGTAACACTAGTGGTGCTTTCGAAGTAAAAATAACTGGAATGCCATATCTATTAGACACCACGAATGCCTACATTACAACCAGACTGGTTCGTGGTTTAGGCCTTGCCGTTTTGGTAATCGCATTAATAATTGGGATTTTGTTCCGATCCATAAAAATAGTTTTGATTTCATTAATCCCGAACATTCTTCCATTGCTTATCATTGCTGGAATTATGGGATTCTTCAAATTGGACCTTAAAATTTCTACAGGAATCGTATTCACCATTGCCTTTGGAATTGCAGTAGACGACACGATTCATTTCTTAAGTAAATTAAAAATTGAACTTTCTAAAGGCAAGAGCTTTCCATATGCAATTAAGCGAACCTTCCTTTCAACAGGTAAGGCTATCACATTAACATCAGTAATACTCTCATCAGGGTTTGTAGCATTTTCGCTATCGCAATTTTACAGCACCATTCTTATTGGAGTTCTAATATGCATCACGTTGGTAGTGGCAGTATTAGCAGACTTATTTTTGCTTCCGTTGTTGCTTATGGTGTTTTATGGTAAGCACAAAAAATAATCACACACTACACTCAGTAAAATGACAGAAACATCTCAAAAGAAGAAGATATTTGGTATTGGAGTTCTCCCTGCCGTATTGATATTTATTGTAGCCTTAATGGTAATTGGTACTGTGGGCAGTCTTTATAGTTTCGGTTTTTTTGAACCCGTAACAGTCTCCGAAACTTACAGCTCTTCTAAAATCGTACTGGGCAAACCTTTTAAAGGAGATGCAAGAAGTGAAGAATTTGGTGAAATCTTTACGGAAGTAGGCAGAATGACAGAATCTGGTGCAGTAAATGGTTTGGTTTGCGGAATGTATTTTAATAATCCTGAAAAAGAGAAAGGTATTATTGATGCTTTCATTGGTGTAATGGTTGCTGATTCAAACGTGACTGCTCCAGAAGGGTATGTGTACAAGGTTATTCCAGAGCGTGCAGTTTTAGAAGCACATATGAAAGCTGATTATAGAGTAGCGACAGTGAAATGTTATCAAGCAATTTTTGATCATTCCAAAGCCAACAACATTAAGATCACCGATGAATTTTTCGAGTGGTTTATCAATAAAGAAGAAGCTTACGTGCAAGTGGTGAAGAAATAATCTACCAATGAAAAGATCAAGTATACTCTTTACTCTTGGACTTGTAATTATTTTAAGTTCTTGTAACGCACAACAAAAGGACAATAGTTCAAGCAGAATTGCTGATCTACTTTTTGATCCTAAAATCATTGAATTAATTCGGGAAAATACTCCTAATGAGATTACGCGCTTGGAAACTGAAATCACTGCTGTCTATGATAGCACCAATTCCAGAACGTTGCAGCCTCAGGGAATCAAATTCTGCGTTGAACGGAAGCAATTTGAATCTATGGTATTTAAACTTAAAGACCAGTTTAATTCGATGGGGTATAAAATTTTTCAAATGGAATACAATTATGATGCTCAATGTCTTCAAATCGGAGTACTAAAAACAAACGATCAATTTGATATACTTAGAAGTTTAGGTACTAATGGTATCAACTATGGAATTGAAACTGATAGCTTGATAACTGTTCTTAAGAAATGGAACTCAGAAAATGAGTTCGAAATTATCGCTGCTGGTCACGACTATGTTGAAGCTAGGTATATTGGCAAACCAAAAGATTTTAAGAAACTATCGCAGGAAATGTTCAATTTCTGCCCTGACATCGTATATCAAGGAGCTGAAACGGTTGAACGCCTAGAAGAAGGTATAGAAGCTATGAATGGACTTTATCTTTGGTGGGATTAAAAGTTTGAGCACAACCAATTAATTTCTCGTAATATTAAAAACACCATTTTGACTTATATCTACCACCTTATCGCATATTAAAAGAGTCAATTTACCTTTAAACACAATTTTCGTACACTTATAATAAATATTTTCAATATTTACTATAACCTATGCATTCAAAAATATTTTAAAAAGTCGAAAACATTCTCGATATTTAGAAACAAATGTTGTTTAAACTCGTATAAGCAAAACATGAATCATCAGAAATTGATTGGGGAGCTGGAAGAATTCATTGTAAAGGAAGATATGGATAAGTTTTTTGATAAACTGTCCGTATTCTTAAATGCTCAATCTGATTCTTACGAAAGTCAGTTTAAACAACTTCAGAACGATTGGAATACAACATTGTTCGAGAAGAAGTTTGGGTTATTACATGGCAACCAACCAAAACTAGCATTCCTTAGCATTTTTCGAAAATTTGAAGTAAACGTAATTAATGAAATTCCTGAAATAAAGGAAGAAACCATCATAGACAAGTATCAAGCTGAATTTGGAGTTGATCTGAATTTTGCTACTCTTGGAAGTAATGCTAGCAAAACTTTTATTATCGAAGACCATGATGAACCTGTACAACAAAATATAGGTGTCCGTCCCGTTCTTATTACGATCATTTGTGCGCTTGGAATGGTGGGATTATTACATTCTTTATACAGTGTGGTTCAAATCGCATATTTAGGAAACATTTTCACATGGATAGCTCTGGTAAGTTTAGTTCAGGTTATTTCAAAAGGGATTGAACTATTTGGGCTTTGGAATATGAAAAAGTGGAGCGTCAGTTTATTCATCGCAAACACATTTGTAAACAGCTTCATTTTATTTTTGGGAGGCATTAAAATTGCGGAAATCCTACCAACTGAAATTGCGACATTTTTTTCACTTTATTCATTAATTATTTATGGGCTAATAATTCTCGTTCATCTGGTGATAAGAGTGATTTATTTTGAAAGGATGACGTAAATGGGTGTAGATCGATACATCTATTTGCTAATACAGGATCAAGCAGAAAACTTGGGGAGAAATAATATTTACGTGCTTTTTTGTTTATTAGAGTTGAAACCAAAAAATATGAAATCCGAAAACTAGAAATCTGAAAAGCTCATTCTAATGAATATTAGGGTCGTTTTCAGATTTCAATTTTCCTATTTGCAATTAAATTATGAATGGAATGAATCGACAAGTTTATCGCCAGACATTCGGATTGATCCCTAATACTTATTCCCATACTCCTATTAGGAATAAAATATGTTCGTGACCTAAAATCCGATCGGTTTCTTCAAATAACATTGTGCTTATTTCTACTAGTCCCAACTACTTTAATTATCCATGCGCTAATCGCATTACCAGGATGCACGCTCATTGCAATCCTTTCAAACTTTGTGGCTTGTCTTATGTTCATAATCCAAGTACTTAAAAATCAAGATACCATAAAGGCGAGACTTATTATCATCCCTGTTCTATCTAATTTGATACCTATACTGTTTCTAACAATGCATTGGCCTGGGCATGGCTTACTGCGGATTTTAAGTATTATTGGAATTATTATTGGCCTATATTTTAGTTTTAAGTTTCCTACGCAGAAAGAAACAAAGATGCTCAACCTGATTCTGGCTTATTTGATCTTTAACTTTGTGATTACATTCACACAAAACTTCCTCTAATAAAAAAACAACCATAGAAATTCCCATGGTCGTTCAGCTAAATTCTATATTAAATTTTTCTAGAAAGCCTCACTTATTCCTTGAAGAGTACAAGTGGGTAAATCCTATCAATAGAAATAAAGACATCTTTATTACTTTACGTTATGCTTATGTATTCATTGGTTATTAGTTGAATAATCTAATTTTTCACAATTTTTCGGACCACTTTGCTATTTCCAAGGTCTAATTCCAACAAGTAGATTCCAGAGGAAAGGTTCCCTAAGTCTAATACTTCGTAGAGTCTATTTTTCATTCCATACTTATGAGAAGAAATTTGATTCCCAAGTACATCAAACACACGAACAGATACGTTACTTTCATTCTGCAAATTGAGATCCATTATATATTTACCAAACCCCGGATTAGGGGATAAATTGAATTGAATGATATTACTAATACTTGCCTCACCTAAATAGTTTATGATCACTGAATCGGATATTCCAGAACAATTATTCTGATCAATTATTTGAACCCAATAAGTTCCATTCTCTGACAAATTCAATGTATTCTGTTGAACTCCTTGAATAATCTCACCATTTTTATACCATACATATTCTTGATAAATCCCAGTGGTTAACACACCGTTATCATCAAATACAGGAGGAACTGGAGATTTAAAAACAGTCACTTCAAAAAAAGTTGTATCAAAACAACCTGCAGTTTCACCAATTACCTCAATTGTTGTCGTCGAATCAATTAGTGCCAAAACAGATGATCCTACACCTAAATTATGTGACCATGCGTATTCTGTTGCTCCATGGGCTGAGAAAATCACCGTTCCTTGATCACAAATAAATGTATCAGTTGCAGAAATAGAAATATCTAAAGACTCTAAAACTTCTATTTCTATAGAATCTTTGGCCACACAAGCTCCATTCATACCTTCCACTAAATAAAACATTGTAGTTTGTGGTGATAACTCTATATTACTTGATGTCTCCAGTGAATGATCCCATATAAAACTTGAAGCACCAGTAACGCTAATCATTGTGGTTTGCCCTTCACAAATTGTACTATTACCATTAAATTGTATGTTTGGCGTTGTGTCTATCACCAAATTAATCACCAACAAGCTATCACACCCGGCTTGGTTCAAAATGGTATCATAATAGGTATTGCTCTCTTGCCACAACTTCCCAGAAGGTGAACTATATTGCTCACATGCTTCTATATTTAAGGTATCTCGTGAGGTAGCAATAATATTTAAGTCTATGACATAAAAGGTATCACATGCACCTCCTTTAATGGTATCTAAGAATATAGCACTTGTATTCCAAATTTTCCCCGAGGGAGAAATAAAGCTGTCACAAGCCTCTGGAGTCAACAGTATTTTGTTTCCGATCGTTAAATTTAAAGTTACCGTACTATCACATCCATTTATACTTGTTAGCATAAAATGGACATCCGTAGTATCAGAATAATAGGTGTTCCCATCAATCCATGTCAACGAATCACACACTACGAAACTATCTGTTTCTTCTACAGGTGGACAAAAGCCGAATTTGATTAAATAATTGAAGTAGTTACTATCAATAAGCGTGATAGTATCATTGTTTTCAATTAAGTGTTGTTGGTAGTCATTCGATACTATATTTACTCTGGACTCCAAGTATAAGCTTCCATCAGGTGCAGCTTGAATCACTTGATAAATATTGTTGATAGATGAATTAGTTATTTGTTTGGCCCAAACAAAGTTACCCGAGTCAGAATCGATTTTAAGTAAAAAATTACTCTCATCATTGCCTTCAGACATCAAGTTAAAAACGCCAGAACTAAGATCAAAATCTACTGTATCCGAAAATAGTCCTGACATGACAATTTCTCCATTTTCCTCATCAAGATCATAAAATGTTACACGATTCGACCATTGCTTTGACCAAATAGTTGTACCTGCAGAGTTAAGTTTATTGACATCACTCTCAA
>JAHDFW010000023.1:0-4901 GCA_020627945.1 Cytophagales bacterium | reverse complement strand
GAATCTATGCCCGGATCAAAATCAACGGTATCATATATTGTTCCTGCACAATAAACATTTCCGTTTTTATCAACATCAATTGAAAGCGCCTCGCGAATTACCCAACTTCCTAATGAGCTAATTGCATTATTGTCTGAGCTACCCTCGAAAGATTTCGCCCAAATAAAATCTCCATCCAAATTCCTCTTCATCACAAATATATTTCGTCCTTGGGAAGAAGTCATTTCATAAACTCCATTACCTAAATCAAAATCCTGTGTACCTGTATAATAGCCTATTGTGTATATATTTCCAGCATCATCTAACGTCATATCACATGTTTTAAGACCATGTGGTTGCCACCAGTTAAATACTTGAGAATATGAATGAGTAAGTGATAAACAAACCAATGTCAAGCACATTATACTGTTTGTAAGCCACAAGGGGATAATCTTTATTTTCATGTGCGTTTAGTTTACTTAATGTATTTGTTGATTCGAATCTGAATCAAAAATTGGTAATGTAATATCAAATATACGAAATATCCTAGATAGTTTATTTTAGGTACAAACCTGCTATAAACAACACTCTCAACTTACCTTCATAAAAAAACGGCTACAAACACATTCGTCCGTAGCCGTTTCCATATGAATATTAAGATATCTTTCTTCTTAAAAAGCCTCAACTTCTTCTTTGAAAGATGCACGTGGTTTAATACCTAGCAAATTAAATAATGCCTTGTCCTTATCTTCACCTGGGTTAGGTGTTGTTAATAGTTTTTCTCCTGCAAAAATAGAGTTAGCACCTGACATAAAGCACATTGCTTGCTCCTCTTCGGTCATTTCTGTTCTACCCGCTGAAAGACGAATCATGGCTTTAGGCATGATGATACGCGCAGTCGCGATCATTCTTACCATATCCCAAACTGGAACACGTGGTTGCTCTTCTAGCGGAGTTCCTTCCACTGGAACTAAAGCATTTACCGGAACGGATTCAGGGTGTTCTGGAAGGTTTGATAAAGTGAACAACATTCCAATACGGTCATCAGTAGTTTCTCCTAATCCAATAATTCCTCCTGAACAAACATTAATTTTATTATTTCTAACATTTTCCAATGTCTTTAAACGATCATCGTAGGTTCTTGTAGATATAATAGCGTCGTAATAATCCTCACTCGTATCTAGGTTATGATTATAGGCATACAGTCCAGCCTCTCTAAGTTTCTTGGCTTGATCATCTGATAGCATACCTAACGTGCAACACACTTCCATGCCCATTTGATTTACTCCTTTCACCATGTTAAGTACCTTGTCGAAATCGCGATTATCTCTTACCTCTCTCCAAGCTGCTCCCATGCAAAAACGCGTACTTCCAGAATCTTTCGCTCTTTGAGCAGCATCCAAAACTACGTCCACTTCCATTAACTTATGCACTTCCACATCTGTGTGATATCTAGCAGCCTGAGGACAATAGCTACAATCCTCTGGACATCCACCAGTTTTCACGGATAACAATGTACATACCTGTACTTCACTACCATCAAAGTTTTCTCTGTGAATGGTTGCCGCTTTGTACATTAGGTCCAACAATGGAGAATGATAAATATCTGAAATCTCAGCTCTTGTCCAATCGTTTTTAATTATGGTTTGCATGTTTAATAATTAGTTTTCTAAATCTAAGTTATTTTGTCTCGTATAATCTATTATTAATATAAGTAAGCCTGCACAAATTCTTTTACCGCAAACTCACTTAAAGTAACTTCTTCCCATGAAGGGTTTAGTGTATCAAATTTAATTTCCAGATAATAAGTACTAATTGGTAAATTTTCCGAAATGTATTTACCTGTACTATCGGTATATCCCATCTTAAAATTATTTTCCTGATTTACTCTATCTGCAGCGGAAGTATACAATGTCACTTGTGCACCGTGTACTAAACTATCAAGATTATAAGTGTTATCATAAATATGGTGTACAGTAACTTCAACAATACCTGATCCAGTATTACTTCCATTGTTATTACCTGTTCCACTTCCAGTATTGGTGTTTCCTCCAGTACCAGATGGAGCTGGATCTTGCGTGTTACACCCAACTGCGAGAGCTACAAATAGGAGAAAAAGTACCTTATATAGTCTGGAGCATTTTGTCATAATTCAACTAAAGTACTAAAAATTAAGATAATGGCACTTTATTGACTCTGTTACTGTGTCTCCCTCCTTCAAAATCCTCGTTAAGGAATACCTTCACCATACTTTTAGCCTCATCCAAAGAAACAAATCTTGCTGGTAACGCTAATACATTGGCATCATTGTGATGACGAGCTAGTGCTGCTAATTCATCTTTCCAACATAAAGCTGCTCTCACACCTTGATGCTTATTGGCTGTAAATGCAACTCCATTGCCACTGCCGCAAATAAGAATTCCAAAATCAACTTCGCCCGCTTCAACAGCGTTCGCTAAAGGATGGGCAAAATCAGGGTAATCAACTGAATCCTCTGAGTGAGGACCAAAATCCTTGGTTTCCATTCCCATTTCGTTAAGCATTCCTATAATTTCTTTTTTATATGAATACCCTGCGTGATCTCCTCCTAATGCAATTTTCATAGTGTTATAACAGTTAATATTATGGTTAAGAATCTTTTTGCAAAGCTATACTACTTTATCCTCTTTTTCCAGTTCTTTATCTAATTGGCTAGCATCAAAAGCCATTTCTTTAATTCTTTTTTTGGTCACATAAGCGGTAATCAAAATACTCAGCTCATATAGTAGCATTAAAGGTACTGCCAATAAGACCTGACTAAAAAAGTCTGGAGGTGTAATAATTGCCGCTATAACTAGTACTACCACTATAGCATGTCGTCTTTTACTTCTTAAGAATGAAGGAGTAATTAATCCCGCTTTTGCCAAGAAAAATGCGACTACTGGAAGTTGAAACATTAGTCCATTGGCCAATACAAATCCTCCTAGCCACCCGATGTAACTAGAAACATCAATAATATTCTCAATTCCAGGATCAACGGTATAGTTTACTAAAAAGTTTATGGATAGTGGAGCTACAATATAGTATCCAAATAGAACTCCCGTGAAGAATAAAATACTTACAAAGAATACTGCTCCTCGAGAACTTCTTCTTTCCACATTCTTTAAACCTGGACTAACAAATCTCCATATTTCCCAGAATGTATACGGAAAGGCAACGAGTAATCCGATCACCAACGAACTGGTAATATGCATGGTGAATTGCCCTGCTAACCTCCTATTTTGAAAATTAATACTAACATCAAGACAAGTCAAATCCTTGTCTACTGGAATATACTCAGACAAATATTTCCCGACATTACAAAGCATTTTGAACGTCCAAAAATCCGACCGAGATGGACCAAAAATAATTTCATGGAAAATGTAGTCACTAAACACAAATGCAGCAACTGAAAACACTACAATAGAAATTAATGATCGAATAATATGCCAACGCAACATTTCTAAATGTTGCAAAAAACTCATATCACCACCTGTACGCTTATCCTCCACCTATTCTTTTTGCTATAAACGGCTGTTAATTTTAGTATGCAAATAATGGAAATTGCTTCATCCAGTTATTCACTTCTGTTCTTACGTTCGCAATCACACCATCATCCTCTTTATTCATCAACACTTTATCTATAAAGCCTGCAATTTTCTTCATGTCGGCTTCTTTTAATCCTCTTGATGTAACAGCGGATGTACCCACTCTAAAACCAGAAGTTACAAAAGGTGACTTATCATCGAAAGGAACCATATTTTTGTTAACAGTAATATCAGCCTTCACTAAAGAGTTCTCAGCTTCTTTACCAGTTAGACCTTTAGATCTTAGATCAATTAGCATTAAATGATTATCAGTACCTCCTGAAATAAGATCATAACCAAGTGCAACGAACTCAGAAGCCAATGCTTGTGCATTCTTTTGAACCTGTTGCATATAAGTTTTATACGACCCATCCAATGCTTCTCCAAATGCCACGGCTTTAGCTGCAATAACGTGCTCCAATGGTCCACCCTGAGATCCTGGAAAAACTGCTGAATCTAGTAATGCAGACATTTTACGCACTACACCTTTAGGTGTTTTAAGACCCCATGGATTATCAAAGTCCCTTCCTACCATAATCATACCTCCTCTTGGACCTCTAAGTGTCTTGTGTGTTGTGGTGGTAATAATATGACAATGTTCAACTGGGTTATTAAGCATTCCAACAGCTACCATTCCGGCAGGATGTGAAATATCCGCTAACAACAAAGCTCCAACTTCATCTGCTATTTTTCTCAATCTAGCATAATCCCAATCTCTTGAATAGGCAGATGCTCCACATATAATCATTTTAGGATTAACCTCTTTGGCCTTAACCTCAACCTTGTTCCAATCTATTAAACCAGTTTCTTTCTCCACCCCATAGAAATGAGGCTCATAAAGTTTTCCAGAGAAGTTTACTGGACTTCCATGTGTCAGATGTCCTCCATGCGACAAATCAAATCCTAAAATTTTATCCCCTGGGTTTAAGCAAGCAAGCATTACTGCAGAATTTGCCTGAGAACCAGAATGTGGCTGAACATTTACATACTCAACTCCGAAAAGTTCTTTAGCTCGGTCAATTGCCAATTGCTCAACCTTATCCACAACTTCACATCCTCCATAATATCTTTTATTTGGATAACCTTCCGCATATTTATTTGTCAGAACGCTACCCATGGCTTCCATTACTTGTTCTGATACAAAGTTCTCAGAAGCAATAAGTTCAATGCCTGTAAGTTGACGATTTTGTTCCTCGTCTATCAATTCAAAAATGGTGGTATCTCTCATAATGTGGTGCTTTATTTTTGCTTGAATATTAAACCAAAATTTGGAGCGGTAAAGGTAGTAAAAAGTTGGTTTTAAATACTATGAGTTTT
>JAHDFW010000218.1 GCA_020627945.1 Cytophagales bacterium | reverse complement strand
GCTTTTCAAATTTCCATTTTTCGGATTTCGCAATTTTTTTGTTTCAGCTCTAATAAACAAAAAAGCACGTAAATATTATTCCTATCCAACCCGATAGTTATCAGGTTTTCCGCTTGATCCAAATTAATTGTTCCTCAATATTCTACGAGAAAAGATAAGTAGTTGGAAGGAAGTACAATAAAGATACTAGGTTCTAAATACTTCAAATCTCCACAATACTATCGCCTAAACGAATATAAACTGGCTTATAACCAGGGTCAACAAGTACGGTAACCAGATGATTAGATTTGCCCTTAATTAGCTTGCCTTTTGCCTCCTTGAACTTTAAAACATAAACTAAGTCTTTTGAGTCTCCAATTAAGAGATAGTTATCGGTTTCAATATCTTTAAGATAGAAATCTTGGTCCAGTTCATTATTCTCAATTTCAACTTCCATTTCTATTTTAACAATTGTTTCACTCAGTCGAGTTGAATCGAATTTATTGATACTCACTTTTAAATTTCCCAGCGCATCAAGACGCTTTTTGTCCCATTTGTTTTCAAAATGATCAACCGTTTTGCCAAGTCCTTCAAGAACTGCGACCGAGGTATATTCAACGGTGTTTGAAATAGCTTCTTGTCCCATATTGGCAATTTTACCGCGATTATCGTTCAAAAAACTTAGAATCGAATAAATGCAAAACACTCCTGCAATTAGGGTACAAATCGTTAATCCAAAAAATGGTAGGATGTTGATTTTATTTCCTTCCAGTTTCTTCTTTACTGTCTTAATTACCCAATAAATAGTAAAAACAATGAGAAGAAAAGTGATTATTCCGGATATGATAAAACTTAGCATATTGCAAAAATTATATTTCTTGTCGAAGATAAGATGAATTTAAGAATTAATGGCCGCTTTGTTTACCAATCTAAAATTTCCGCCAAAATTCAAAATCCCCATAAAACGCAAAAACCCTTCAAATCGTGAGATTCGAAGGGTTTATTTTTGCGGTCTGGACGGGACTCGAACCCGCGACCTCCTGCGTGACAGGCAGGCATTCTAACCAACTGAACTACCAAACCAATTTTCTAAACTTCTCAGTTATTGACAACAGTCAATCTTCGTAGAAATTGTGTCCCTTTGTTTAAGGGAAGGCAAATGTAAAATGATTTTTCATTATTGCAAACAAAAAAATTAAATAATATTTACTTCTCGTTCGAGTTTAATTCCAAATTGCTGATTTACAGTAATTAATATTTTTTCAGAGAGGTCAAAAATTTCTTGACCTTTTCCATTTCCGTAATTTACCAACACTAAAGCTTGACGTTCGTGGACTCCAACTTCTCCAAAACGTTGTCCTTTAAAACCTGCTTTTTCTATTAACCAACCTGCCGGAACTTTCGTTTGTTGATCATCAATAGGGTAGGTAGGTATTTCAGGATATTCTTTTTTGATGTTCTCTACTACGCTTGTAGGAACTACAGGATTCTTAAAGAAACTTCCTCCATTTCCAATCTTGGCAGGATCAGGTAATTTGCTTTGTCGGATTTCAATAACTGCATCACTTACATCCTTAATGCTAGGTTGTTCAATTCCTTTAGAATTTAACACGTCCTTAATAGCTCCATAGGAGGTGTTGATGTCAGTATTGTTTTTATTTAATCTGTAGGTGACATTTAGAATTACGTACTCACCTTTACCTTCGTTTTTAAAGAGACTATCTCGATATCCAAATTGACAGTCTTCAGCGTTAAGAGTAAGAACTTCCTGATCTGATTTTCTCAGTGCTTCCAACTCTACAAATAAATCTTTTTGTTCAACACCATAAGCCCCAATATTCTGAATCGGCGCAGCACCAACTACACCCGGGATTAAAGACATATTTTCAATTCCTCCCCAACCTTGATCAATGCAATGTAATACGAAATCGTGCCATACTTCCCCAGCGCCTACTTTTACCACAACTTCGGAGTCATTCTCACTCACCACATCAATTGCGCGAATACTATTCTTAATCATTAGACCATCGAAATTCTTCGTGAATAGAATATTACTTCCCCCGCCAAGGATCATATGATTGTTTGCAGAAGGTAATTTTAGGACCTCTATTAGTTCTTGAGTTGAACTTACTTCTACATAGGAAGCTGCACTTACGTCGATTCCGAAAGTGTTTAGATTTTTTAAAGAATAGTTCTCTTGAATATTCATCGATTGGACCTTAATCAAATACTTTAGACTTTTTTAATAAGGGGACAAAGATAGCCAAACAAACTCCTGCGACAACTCCATAGATTATTGCTTCCTTAAAATTGTGCAAAATAAGACTTCCAACTCCCAAAAGAACCGAGTATGCCATCACCACAGAAGTGATCCATAGTATGGTAATTGGCCAAATACTGGTTTTTTCTTCACCTTCTTTTCGAAAAGGCCCCCAACTCCCAAGTGGTTTAATTTTATCGTAGAACTTTTGGAGTACACTCTGCTCCGTAGGAGAGGTTGTTAACACGGTTATAAAAAAGGCCGTAACCGTTATTCCCACAGTTGTAAAAAAGACTCCCTTGTTATCCAGAAACTCTGCTGGTAAATCGTCTTTAACAACGTATAAAATTCCATATACTATAAACGGAGTTACCGTTGCTACCAATTCTGCCATTGCATTTACTCGCCACCAAAACCATCTCAAAATTAAAGCAATCCCTAAACCAGCACCACATTCCATGATAAATTCCCATACGCCAGAAATGGATTGAATTTGAGTAGTTAACCCAAGCCCAATCAGCATTAGCAGTAACGTTGCAATTCTAGAAGCTGTGACTAGTTGTTTATCTGTGCCCTTAAAGTACTTCTGATAAAAATCGTTGACCACATAGCTTGCTCCCCAATTCAATTGAGTCGAAATGGTACTCATATAGGCAGCGAAGAAAGCAACTAGAAGTAGGCCTTTGAGTCCGTTTGGTAAGAAGTCTTTCATTACCATTACAAAGCCAAGTTTTTCATCTCCAGGGGCTAAATTTGGATAGAGTACCAATGAACAAAGTGCCACAATAATCCATGGCCATGGACGAAGGCAATAGTGTGCAATTTGAAACAATAATGTAGCACCTACTGCATGATTTTCATCTTTTGCACTGAGCATACGTTGAGCAATATAACCTCCACCACCTGGCTCTGCTCCTGGATACCAACTGGACCACCATTGAATTCCAACAAACGATATAAACCCCGCAATTGATAGTGCATAAGTTCCTACACCTCCTTCACCAATGGAAGGGAAAAAAGAAAATGTAGATTCTGGCAATTGAGTTTTAAGGGATTCTACGCCCCCAATTTCCTCTGAATTTAAAACCAGTACTGAAAGAATAATACACCCAATCATGGCCAAAACGAATTGAAATACATCTGTAACGGCAACTCCCATCAATCCTGATAAAGACGAGTAAATAGATACTATTCCCATTCCAGCTGCTACATACCAAATCAGCATATCTTTAGGAATACCGAAGAATACTTCGAGCAATGACATAAGAGCAAGATTTACCCAAGCAATAATTAATGCATTTAGAAAAAGCCCGATGTAGATGGATTTAAAACCTCTTAGAAAAGAAGCAATTGGGCCAGAGTAGCGCATTTCAATGATTTCAAGATCTGTTAAAACACCAGCTCTTCTCCAGTATTTAGCGAAGAAAAAGGTAGTAAACATTCCTCCAATTAATGCACTCCACCAGATCCAGTTTCCAGCAATACCATTTTTTGCTATTATTTCTGTAACGGCTAAAGGAGTGTCGGCAGCAAAGGTTGTCGCTACCATAGAAGTTCCCACCAACCACCAAGGTAAATTTCTTCCTCCTAAGAAGAAACTCGAAATGTCTTTACCAGCTTTTTTTGTAAACCATAACCCAATTATCAGAGCTACAGCAAAGTATCCAAAAATAATTGCCCAATCTACGAAACTTAAATCCACAGTTATACGTTTAAATATTTCACGATCAACCTTAACGAAGCCCAATGTCTCAAAGATGAAAACGCACAACTTTTTGGTAAACACCAATGTCGATACTGCACAGAACAAAATAGTAGAAATGCTTAATCACCACCCCTCTATTATTTCAGTTCAAATTAGATCCTTTAAGAAAAGAACGCTCGTTAAAGTTAAAAGTGAAGATAATTTAAGAAACCGTCAAATAAAACACCTTATTTATTCGACTGGTTATTATGCAAAACCTATTCAATCCATTATGGATCGAGTGAAAAGTACGTTAAACCTCTATTAGAGTATTATCTTCGCTTTATTCTAATTCCTCTTCCAACTTTTATTTTCTCCAAGAAACAGGTATTTTTGAACTTCGGTCAGCTAATTCACGTTGACCATCTAAAATAATAAATACCTATGAATATAGCAGAACTAATAAATGACGAAAACGCCTCGTTAGTAGACGTTCGTACTGTAGAAGAATTTAATGAAGGACATGTGGAAGGGTCTATAAACATACCATTAGATCAAGTTCCCAATAGAGTAGAGGAGTTCGAATCTATGAGCAGACCACTAATTTTATTTTGTAGATCAGGAGGAAGAAGTGGACAAGCTCAAATGTTTTTGTCACAAACTGGAATGGAAGAAGTGTACAATGGAGGTGGATGGCAAGATGTAAATGCCATGATTGAAAAATAAGCGGATGGGTTTTTTAAGTAATTTATTTAAGAAGACTGATTATAAGTCTTTGGTAGAAAACGGTGCAATTATTCTAGATGTTCGAAGTAAGTCTGAATTTGCATCTGGCCACATAGAAGGCTCATTGAATATTCCTTTAGATCAAATTGATGGTCAAATTTCATCGTTGAAAAAATCAGGTAAGCCTGTTATCACTTGCTGTGCATCTGGAATTAGAAGTGGAGTGGCAAAAGGGAACCTTAAGTCAAAGGGAATTGAAGCCTACAATGGAGGAGGTTGGCAAAGCCTAAAAAGTAAGATTAGCTAAATTAAAAAGAATAAGATTATGAAGAATGCTTTAAAATATTGTGTACTGGTTCTAAGTGTGCTGGCACTTTACTCTTGTGGGGGGAATGGTAACTCAGGAGAGGGTTCAGGCATCGCAAAAGATGTGTCGGTAGAAGAGTTTTCTAAAATGCTTGCAGAAAAAGGAAGCACAAATGCCCAATTGATTGATGTTAGAACTCCTGAAGAGTATGAAGCAGGGCACGTTGGCGGAGCTCCTTTAATGAATTTTTATGACGATAATTTTGCCGCTCAGTTGAAAACATTGGACAAGAATAAGCCAGTATTGGTGTACTGCAAATCTGGTGGGAGAAGTGGTAAAGCAATGGATTTGATGAATGAAATGGGATTTACCGAGGTTTATAACCTAGACGGAGGTTATAACGCATGGGTTGATGCAGGAAAACCTACCAGTGCTAGCAAACCAAAATTTCAATGAGCAATAATTTCTTAAGTGCGGAATATTGGGATAACCGATATCA
>JAHDFW010000217.1 GCA_020627945.1 Cytophagales bacterium | reverse complement strand
TCATTGGATGATATGGTAAGTGTTGCAAAAGAAATGAAACGTAACGGTTTAAAAATGCCATTGCTGATCGGAGGAGCCACAACTTCCAAAGTACATACAGCAGTGAAAATTGACGAGCATTATGATGGGCCAATAGTACATGTTTTGGATGCTTCCAGAAGCGTGTCTGTGTCAAGTGATCTTCTTAATAGCAAAGTTTCCGAGAAATTTGTTCAAGGTGTTTCAGATTTGTATCAGGAAGTTCGAGATAATTATAAAAATCGTAAACAAGGGCAGGAACTATTGAGTTATGAAGATGCTGTTAAAAATAAAGTTCCTATTAATTGGAATGATTATGCGCCTCCAAAACCGACCTTGTTAACTACCAAAGTTTGGAAGGATTACCCAATAGAAGAAATCAGGAAATATATAGATTGGACTCCATTCTTTACTACATGGATGTTGAAAGGTAAGTATCCAGCAATCTTTGAAAATGAAACGGTAGGTGAAGAGGCTAAAAAACTGTACGATGACGCGAACAAGTTTTTGGATCAGGTGGTAGCCAAGCGGAATCTAAAAGCCAATGCAACTTTTGGTCTTTACCCAGCAAATGTGGTGGAAGATGAGAATATTGAAATTTATCAATCCGAAGATCGTAAGGAAGTTCGAGAAACATTTGTTAACCTTCGCGAGCAAAAGAAAAAAGCTCCAGGAAGACCAAATATTTCCTTAAGTGATTTCGTAGCACCTAAAGGTACACAAGACGATTACGTTGGTTTTTTTGCAGTAACGGCAGGAATAGGCTTAGAGGCTATTCTGGAAGAATTTGAAACTCAGAAAGACGACTATGGCTCTATCATGGCTAAGGCCGTTGCGGATCGTTTAGCTGAAGCATTTACAGAGTTACTTCACGAGAAAGTTAGAAAGGAACACTGGGGATATAGCGAACAAGAAAAATATTCTAATGATGAATTGATCGGGGAGAAATACACCGGAATTCGTCCCGCTTATGGTTACCCTGCTTGTCCTGATCATACAGAGAAAAAGAAAATTTGGGAATTATTGGACGTTGAGGAAAAGGTTGGAATTCAACTGACAGAAAGTTGTGCAATGTATCCAGCAGCTTCGGTAAGTGGAATTTATTACTCACATCCAGATGCACGTTATTTCCGTGTTGGCAAAATAAATAAGGACCAAATCGAGAATTACGCAAAAAATAAAAATATGAGCGTGGAAGAAGTAGAAAAATGGTTAGAAAGTAATTTGTCTTACCGTTAAGAAACTTCCTTCTATACAAACTATCCAAGAATTTAAAGATATTTAGAACATAAATGAAAGTTACAGAGCATCTTAAAAAAGCGAAAAATACGTTAGTATCATTCGAAATTTTGCCACCAATGAAAGGGCAAAGTATTCAATCTATTTATGATACACTAGATCCATTAATGGACTTCAAACCTCCATTTATTGATGTTACTTCTCATCGTGAAGAATACGTTTATAAAAAGCATCCTAACGGACTTTTAGAGAAGAAAACTACCCGTAAAAGACCAGGTACGGTTGGTATTTGTGCTGCAATAAAGAATAAATACGATGTTGATTGCGTTCCACACATTATTTGTGGAGGTTTTTCAAAGGAAGAAACAGAGTATGCTTTAATCGATCTTAACTTTTTAGGTATAGATAACGTAATGGCTTTGCGTGGAGATGCGATAAAGTCGGAACGAAATTTTGTTCCCGAGCCAGACGGGAATCAACATACGGGTGAGTTGATAGAGCAAATTGTAGATTTGAATAAAGGTAAATACTTGCATGAAGATTTAGAAAATGCTACTCCAAGTAGCTTTTGTATTGGAGTTGGAGGTTATCCTGAGAAGCACTTTGAATCACCAAATATGGGGTCAGATTTAAAATGGCTTAAGAAGAAAGTAGAATTGGGCGCCGAATATATCGTGACTCAAATGTTCTTCAACAACGATAAATATTTTGAGTTTGTTGATCGATGTAGAGACGAAGGAATAGATATCCCGATTATACCAGGTTTAAAACCCATTTCAACATTAAAGCACTTGTCATTGTTACCTCGCTATTTCTATATTGATATTCCAGAAGCATTGGCAGAAGCCGTAGAAGGGTGCAAGGATAATAAAGCCGTGAAAGAAGTAGGAATTGAATGGGCAATTCAGCAATCTAAAGACCTTATTAAACGTGGAGCTCCAAGTTTGCATTACTACACCATGGGTAAACCAGATGTAATTCATAAAATTGTTTCTGGAGTGGTTTAGAGAATTGTGATAATTGAATTACCCTTTAAATTTCCCTATAAAAACTGCTTTAGAAATTAATCACAGTAATCAGGGACGAAAGGTTATTAAAAAGTCATTAAAAGCGGACTAACCAGTTGCCACATTTGGCTAACAAATAACCCCAAACCATGCTAAACTGATTTTAAATGTGACTTTCGTAAAATATGTTTGCACCATAATTATGGTTTTAAAGCGAACTTATTTTAATGAAAGATTTACAAAGTAAAATTAGAAAGTATGCCTCATTAGCGGCTGCAACTTTGGGAGCCACAGCAGTAGAAGCGAGCATTGATACTACCAATGTTGCTCCTGACTCGTTGTTGACGGGCTTTACCAATTTCGAAATTGATTTGGATGGTGATTCAATTAATGATTTCAATGTTAGAAGAATAAATGCAGGTTTTGTAGATAACTCCAATTACTATGGATTTAGTGATGCATTAATAAGCCCCTTAAATTCTTCAAATCAAATTATGACGGCTCCTATGCCAATGTTTTACACTGGTGGTACAGCATACGAGCAAGGAGCTGATACTTTAGCTTTATTTGATTTAATAGGAAGTTCTGCATCTAATTTCGCTGGAGGGAATGCTTTCATGGCGAAGAAGTTCGAAGTTCTCCAAGCAGCTGCACCTTATGGGTTGCTTTTTTCTTCCGATGGAGAATTGTGGTCGAACGAATCCGATAAATATGTAGGATTAAGGTTTGTTAAGCCAAATGGAAATACGCATTATGGTTGGTTAAAGATCAGCGTTGCAAATAGAGATATTACTGTAGAAGAGTATGCTTATCAAAGTGTTGCAGAAGTACCATTGATGGCAGGAGATAAAAAAGAAGTGGTAACAGATACAGCTCAAAACGTTGTGATTTCTGATAACGGCTTTTATGGAGAGGCAGGAGATATTCAAGTTTCTTTCGATAGCTTACCAAACGAAGCTTTGATAAAAGATTATCGGGTGATATTGGTTAAAGCTTCTAAGGCAGATACATTTTCGCTAGATATGGCTAAAGCAATGCCAGTTTCATCGATGACCAAAATTACTCCTACAGGTTCAAGTATAGTGACCAATTTGAATAATTCAATGTTAGATTCAGATGGAGATTTAATCGGTCCGAACATAGCTTATAAAGCCTTTGTATTTACAGCTCCAGATGGAACTACGAGTACAATAGCTGCATTATCAGCTCCATCGAATGAACTTACATTAGACATAAATGTAGCTTCTAGAGCTCGAAACTTACTTCTTAGTGATATTGGAAGCAATGGAAACGGTTTGGATTTGCAATTAACTTTTGATACAGCAACTGTACAAGCAAGTGTTAGCGAGTACAGAGCAATTATTGTTAAGAATTCAAAGGCAACTAACTTTAATGTAGATTCTGCTGTAACAGCGATAGATAGCAACAGGTATTTATCCATTGCTCCAGATACACTTGAATCCATTACTGTAAATTTTGATAGCAGTTCAGTAGATTGCGATGGGGATCTAGTGGAATCAGGTGTGCTTTATAACGTTTTTATATACTCAGTTCCAGATAGTGTTATAGCAGGTCTACCTTCATTGTCGGATTCTTCTAATGCAGTATCATTGGGTCTATATGCGCCAGATCCGGTAATTGAAATCGATGGACTTGATTTTGGTGAGAAAGGCAATGGTGAAGATTTATACGTTCAATTTAAAGAACCTGTAAATGCTGCACATATTGATAGTTATAAAGTGGTTGTTGTAAAAGAGGAGTTAGCCGATACTTTTTCATTGGAAGATGCTAAATCTGTAATTGCGCAAGGCGAAGACTACTTCTTGTCATGGGAGCCTGAAGATGCAATAGAAGGTGTTGGATTTAATTTTTTCACAGGACTTTTTAATGCAAATTCGAAAGATTCCGATGGTGATCTAATAGAGGATTATGTAGACTATAAGGTATTTGCAGTTTGTTACGGTGATCCAGATGCGTTGGGGAAAGATACTATTTCGGCGGCTTCAGAGTCGTTTAGATTAGTTGCGTATATCACCGATAATGCCTATGATGTTGCTGCAACTGATACATCGGACAACGGAAATGGAACTGACCTTTCAGTTACTTTTACCACTGCAGAATTTGATAACGTAACGGATGGATATGCTTTGGTAGCAGTGAAACAAGCCAACGCTGCTTCATGGAGTTTGGCAGCAGCTTACGCTGCAATAGGTCAAGGTTACTATAAGCCTGTAGCAGGAGGTGAGTCGAATTTGGTGGTAAACGAAACATTTGACGCAGATTCAAAAGACTCTGACGGTGATTTGATTGTAGAAAATCAGTTATACAATGTATTTGTGGTGAGTTTCCCTGATAGTGTTCAGACTTCGGTAATGAATACATCTGAAGCTTCTAACAACGTTATGTTAGTCAATACGGTAGGAGTTTTAGAGTATGAGCACTCACAAATTAATTTTGTGAAGACTGGCAACTCAATTGCTGTTGAAACTGATGAAATGGTAAATATTAAAATCGTAGATATGTCAGGTAAAATTGTGGTTGCTGGTTCAACCAACTATCAAAAGAGATTTAATATCTCACAATTACCACAAGGCATTTATATAATGACAGCATTTGACGAAAAAGGAACAAGAAAGAGTTATAAATTCATGCGTTAAAACCAAACCGTAGAATTAGGTTCATTTAACTCTGTTCCTCTAAGTCCTGTATTCTGTATGCAGGCGCCATGTCAACCGAAAGCAGTTGTTAATCTGCTTTCGGTTTTTTTATGATATGAATTTTAATGGCCGTGAATTAAAATTGGTTAATGTGAAATCTAGTGTATTTTTAACCAAAATATAAGGGAATTACTATAGGTTAATGTACTTTTGTTTAGACACACAAGAAATTTACGTATTATTAACCATAACATGGAGCGCTATAGCACCGATAAATTAATGGAAATCGGAGATAGTGAAGAGTTCGTTACGCAAATGATGCTAACTTTTCACAAGAGTTGTAGTGAAATTATAGTCGGTATTTCTAAGGCAATTCAGACAGAAGACATTAATCATCTCGAAGTTGTTAGATTAACGCACAAGTTAATTCCATCTTTGAGAATCTTAGGATTAAAGCAAGCCTTGGAAATAGCAGGTGATATTGATGTGGAACCAGGTAAACCGAAGGTTTTTCCTGGAAATTCACGAGTACAGGAGATGCTAGATATATTATCATATAATTTACGTATTGTAGAGCAGGAATATGATGTTAAAAAGTCCTAGTTAATGAGAATGAAATTTATGTTGAAAATGC
>JAHDFW010000022.1 GCA_020627945.1 Cytophagales bacterium | reverse complement strand
GTATGGTTTTGGAAAAGAAAAATTAAAGGAGAAAAGGTTGCTGAATAAATGAAAAACCCCGACGATTAAGTCAGGGTTTAATTCTTTTGGAGTTGTCGTTAATTAGATATTAACTTGAAACTTGACCAAACTTTTTGAAGTCTGGTTTTCTTTTTTCTAAAAAGGCATTTCTCCCCTCTTTGGCCTCTTCAGTCATGTAAGCTAATCTTGTAGCTTCTCCTGCAAACACTTGTTGTCCAACCATACCATCATCTGTCAAGTTCATTGCAAACTTCAACATCCTTATGGAAATCGGAGATTTAGCAAGAATTTCTTGAGCCCATTCGTAAGCAGTATCTTCCAGCTCTGCATGAGGAATAACAGCATTTACCATTCCCATTTCATAAGCTTCTTGTGCAGAGTAATTGCGCCCTAGAAAGAATATTTCACGTGCTTTCTTTTGACCAACCATTTTTGCTAGGTATGCAGAACCATATCCTCCGTCAAAACTTGTAACATCTGCGTCAGTTTGCTTAAAAATTGCGTGCTCTTTACTTGCTAAAGTAAGGTCACACACTACGTGCAAACTATGTCCACCTCCTACAGCCCATCCTGGAACTACCGCGATTACTGCTTTTGGCGTAAATCGGATCAACCTTTGAACTTCTAGGATATTTAGTCTTGCCACACCTTTTTGGTCAACATAACCATGTTCTCCTCTAGCCTTCTGATCACCACCACTACAAAATGCATAAACACCATCTCTAGAAGAAGGCCCTTCTGCGGACAAAAGAATCACTCCTATGTCACGATCTTCATGTGCATCGTAGAAAGCGTCGTATAATTCAGAAGTCGTTTTAGGTCTAAACGCATTTCTAACGTCTGGTCGATTAAAAGCGATTCTAGCTACTCCATTTGCCTTTTTATACGTTATGTCTTCGTATTCCTTAGCGGTTACCCAGTTAATGTTATTACTCATCTTTCATTATTTTTTTGTACTGTGAATAGAACTCAGTATTTTTATTAATATCAGTTTTTATTTCTAGAATTTTAGGCTCGGGATTTCTACTCACACCAAAGAATTTCTTAAGTGCAACGTTTAAATCCTCCAAATTATCCACCATTTCGTAATCAATCTCAAACTCTTTTGCCAAATGTTCTCCTGTACTAATTTGAGGTGTTACGAAAATTTCATCTGCGTTTTTAACATTATTTGGACCTTCAATTAGTTTGAAGATTCCTCCACCCGAATTATTCAAAACGATAATTCTTAGATTTTCGGGCACATAGTTGTTCCAGAATGCATTCCTATCATACAAAAAGGCCATATCACCGGTAATCAACACATTGATTTTATGATCATAAAGAGCATATCCTATTGCTGTACTGGTACATCCATCAATGCCACTTGTTCCTCGATTAGATAGAATACACAGGTCTTTTGTGGTAGAAAGTGTTGAAACATATCGAACCGTCATGGAGTTTGCTAAATGTAAAGTACACTTTTCATGGATATTTCTCATGATTCGTTGGACGGCAACAAATTCGTTGAACTGTGTTTTATCTGCAAAAAGTGTATCTAACTTCTCGTTTACTTTATTTTGCGCTGCTTTCCAGGAATCAAGATACGTTTTTTCATGAATGGAAAAATCATATTCGTTTAGATCACGTAAGAAATCTTGAGCTTTAGTTCTAATAAACTTTGTTACAGATTGCAAAGCATCCACTATTCCGTCTCCTTCCTGTACATGCCAATGTTCTTTTGGTGGATTTGCCCTAATAAACTTCTTAAGAGGTTTAGATAAGATCATATCTCCAAAGCTTATCACAAGGTCGGGAACTAATTCTGAATGCTCTTTTAACAATATGCTGTCATGCTTTGTAATAGCGTTCGAACAGGTTTGCAAGTTAGAAGTAACATCAGCAAGAATAGGAAATGGTAGGTTGGCTACTTGTTGAATAAATTGCCAATCAGGTTCTAACATTCCCGCAATCAACAGTATTTTAGGGCTTTTGGTAATAGTTTTACCAAGTGTATTCCATTCTCGCAGGGTTAATGTACCTCGAATTTTAAGCTCTTTAACCACCTTGGTTGGAACGTCGAAATTCAACTCGGTATTTGCTTCTGGATAAAAAGGCTCTCTAAAAGGAACATTAATATGTACGGGTCCAATAGGATAACTTACCGCCTTAAGCATAGCTTCGTTTATAATTCGATTGCCATGCCATAGTTCGTTTGTATGCTCAGGGTTTGTTGGAAATACGAATGAAGCCTTACAGTTTTTTCCATAGAGTTCATTTTGATAAATCGCTTGTCCGTTTTGCTGTCCAATCCATTCGGCAGGTCTATCGGCAGTAAGTACGATCAACGGGACTTTTTGAAAATAGGCTTCAGCAACCGCGGGAGCAAAATTCATTGCGGCAGTTCCAGACGTGCAAATTAGTCCAACTGGTTTCTTAGTTTTCTTAGCAATACCTAAGGCTATGTATGCAGCACTACGTTCATCTGGAATCATTCGATATTTAATTTCCGAATGAGATGTGAAGGCAATTGTTAAAGGAGCACTTCTTGACCCTGGTGAAATAATTACATGTTCACCACCATGCCCTACAAAGACATTTACAAGGTCAATTATGTGAGCATAATTCATAAGTTCGTACGTGGTTATTTTATTTCGAAAGACCCTGTACCAATGGTGTTTCCTTCACAATATAACTCAAGAGTGTATTTTCCTTCAGCATAGTTTCCGCCTTTACTAAAGAAAATTTCAACTTCCTGATTATCTCTTCGATACATTACTGTTTTAACTTCCGTAAATACTTTACCATCTTCCGACTGTGCCATATTCCCTGAAGATTCATTCAGTAGCAGTTTTCCATTCTGATCTTCAAGTTTTAAGAAGATTTTCTTGTTCTCAACAGTTGCTACTTTGTTTACTGGAAGATTAAATACAACTTTCAATCGAGCAATCTTATCACCTCTAAAAGGTTGCTTGTCTTTTTCCTTTTGCTTTAAATTGATGTATGAGACTTTAATATTAGTAGCTTCAAGTTTACTCGCAACCTTAACTTTTTCCTTGAGTTCTTCCTCTATAAAACGAATCGAATCTACTTTACCCTCAGCCATTACCTTTTCTTCCTTGAGTTCTTTTACCTCTGTATAAAGATAATTCATCTGTTTTTTGAGCAGTTCGATTTTTTCGTCTTTTACTTCTAACAGTTCCTTGAAACCCATCAGTTGGTCTTTGCTATCATTATATAATCGCCAAGCTTTACCAGCATCTTTTTCAAAATGGCGTTTTAAACTTCTCATTTTTGCAAGAGCAGCTTTCAAGTCTTTTAAATCTTGGTAGTTTTGAGAAAGCGTGTCATTAGCCACTTTTAAATCTTCATATGCCTTAATTCGACTTTCTATTTCAGTTTCCATCGAATCAACCTTAGATTTAGCACTTAGCAATTCAACCGTGGTAAATTTTAACTGTTTTTTCTTATCAATAATCTCATTGGTATTATTTACGTAGAAATAGATCATTACCCCATTGGTACATAATAATAGGATGATTACACCTATTAATAGGTATTTCAATTTATTGTTAGGTTCAGCAGGTTGAATCTGTTGGTTCATAAAATGCACTCTTGTTCGTTGCAAAGTTATATGAATAGCTAATTTATACAACGTAAGAATGCAAAGAAATAAGGTGTAGTGCTGTAATATTTATAATAAGTGGATTTTGTACCTATAAGTATAAAATTTGACCACTTCGGAAAACGGTTATCTTAAAAGGCTGTATCTACAAGCAATGTTGTACCATTTACTTTAAGTAATTATTGTTTTATATTGTTTGTATAGTAAGAATAACTAAATATATTTGCGGCTTAGTAAAACGCAAATAAACTTCTAAAGTAATGATAAAAAGAACCTCTAAGATTATTGCTGCCATTGCGATCGGATCCGTAGTATTGTCCGGTTGTACACTTTCAAAAATGTTGAAGATGGCGGCGCAGCAGAAATTAACAGTAACACCAGATCCATTAGAATTACATGGTGACAGTGTTCAGTTTGAAATGTCTGCCTTACTACCTCTTAATATGATGAAAAAGAACCACTTATACAATGTTGAACCATCGTATAAATATGGTGATCAAGTTGAAAAGTTAGGGGTTGTTACTTTTAGATATGAGGATTATGAAGCTACTCCTGATCAACAACCGTTGATTAAGAAAAATTTCTCTTTCGCATATCACCCAGACAAGAGCCGTGGAGATTTAGTTGTAAACTGTTCTGCAGCTAAAGTAACTGGTAAATCTAAAGCAGCTCCTGAATTCCCAATTTCTGAGGGAATTATCACTACTTCTTTATTAGTGAAAAATGAGAACTACGTAGCTTATGCTGATCACGGATATAATAATCAAGAAGAATTGGAGCCAACTAACGTTGAGTTTTACTTCGACAAAGCAAGATCTGTATTAAAGTACAGTGAAATCCGCGGAGGAGAAGGAAAGAAAATGGCTGCTTTTATCGCTGATAAAATCTTGACTAGAAAAGTTAATGTAACAGGTATGCACTCTCCAGAAGGTAACGAGGAGATTAACTCAGCACTTGCTAAAGATCGTCCAGCTGCTATTGAGACGTACTATAGAAAGATGATGAAAAAGTATGACTACAAAGGAATGGCTGATTCAATTCAGTTTAATGTTGTTCCTGTAGTTCAAAACTGGGATGAGTTCAAGAAATTGGTAACTGCTTCTGATAAACTTACAGATGCTCAAAAATCTGAAATCATGAGTACTATCTCTGGTGGAGGATCTTTCGTAGAGCAAGAGCGTAAATTGAAGACTTTAGGTTCTTACAGAACTTTAGAGCGTCACATTTACCCTACTCTTCGTACAGCTAAAACAGAAATCCTTTCTGTTAAGCCTAAGAAAACTGATGCTGAGATGGCAAGTCTAGCAGGTATGATCACTAAAGGTGAATCTAGTGCTGATGCTCTTAACGCTGAAGAATTAGGATACGCTGCTACTCTTACTCCTGATTTGGCTGAAAGAGAGCAAATCTATCAAGCTTTAATTAAGAAAACTGAAAGCGCTCACGCTTACAACAACTTAGCTGCTGTTTACCTTGATATGGCTAAGAAAGAAGCGGATAAAACTAAGTCTGCTGAATTGATTAGAAAGGCAAAGACTAACGCAGAAATTGCTATCAAGAAAGAAGGATTAGCTGAGGCTCACAACAACCTTGCTGTATTCTACTCTATGACTAACGATAAAGTTAAAGCTCTTGAGAACTACAAGAAAGCTGCTGAGAAAGGTGGAAACGCTGACTTCAACAAAGGTCTTCGTGCTAACTTAGGTGCTGCTCAAATTCGTCACGCTAAATATGCAGATGCTAAAAGAAACCTTGCTAAATCTGAATTAAGCCCAGTAACTAGCTATAACCTTGGTTTAGCTCAATTGTTATCTAACGATTACCAAACTGCTCTTAAGAGCTTTGAGAAAGTAGATAACGATGCTTGGAATCACTACTGTATGGCAATTGCTCATGCAAGATTAGGAAACAAAGATGGTGTTGCTTCTAACTTGAAAGCTGCTGTTAAATTGGATTCTAGCTTAAGAGAAAAAGCAATGAAAGATCTTGAATTCAAGAAAATGTGGTCTGCTACTTCATTTATGAACGCGATCAAATAATTGAATCGATAAAAAATACTACATAACACAAAGAGAAACCCTGGCTAGAAATGTCAGGGTTTTTTGTTTTATAGAAGATAAATTCTTCTTTACTTGTAATTCGGTTTGAGAGGTCCCCTATTTTAGGATTCCACCAACTATGGTAGATAGGATTAAAACATTACAAAATCATTTTGGATATAGTGCTACACAAATGTCTGAAGTGTTAGGAGTGCCAAAGGCTACCATGTCCCATATCTTTAGTGGACGGAACAAACCTAGTTTAGATTTTGTGATGAAAATTTTGGCCTCATTTCCAACCATCTCTGGTGATTGGCTTTTACTTGGTCATGGAGATATGATTCGTACCGAAACTATTGATTTTAAGGCTAGTTCACTTGAGGATGTACTTGATCAATGTAAGAATGCAAATTCGGATGTTTCTAAAATAATAGCGTTTTATGAGAACGGGACTTTTAAGGAATTTTAAAATTCCAAAAACATATACTTGTGTATTGCTCTTGGTAGTAGGTGTCTTCTTTACTCCTATCTGCTCTGTTGGACAAATCCTTAATGCGGAACGTTTTTATGAAGAAGTGGATAGTTTACACAAGGTTATTGGAAATTTTGATGTTGGATATCACGGGATTAAACAGAAGTTTTTAATTCATAAAATTCACGGAAGGTTTAATGTTACGGCAAAGGTTAAACAAAGTGATTTAATGCTCGTATTGAGTAACTATGTATTGGTTTCTGAAGGTCAACAACTCGTTAATAAAGGCTTTTCTCATTTGAGATACCGACTTGCACCAAATCAAAAAATTACACCTGAATTTTTCACGCAATATCAATGGGATGGAATTAGAGGTATGGAGAAAAGGTATTTGGTTGGTTCAAACCTTAGGTATAAACTGTTTGAGTCTCCCGATGGTATGATAAACTGTGGGACTGGCTTAATGTATGAGAATGAAGCTTGGAATTATTCGGGGAGCATTTTGGAAGAATATGATCACGTAGATACATTGGTGAATGTTGAGTACTTAAAGTTTAATCTTTACTTTGGTGCCTATCACAAATTGACTCCTCATATTACTGGAGGGTTTAAATGTTACTTGCAAGGTTTACCAAATTTCGATGGCCAAAATAGATTTGCAGGTGTTGCTAATCTTGATTATGAATTTAATGACAGGTTTAGCTTTTCAGTATCATACGATTGGTTCTATGATAATAAACCAATTGCTCCTATTCCGAATCTATATTATTCGATTAATGGACAATTGGTATTTCATTTTGGTAAGCAAGATAGTCATGGCGGACATCATGAGCACGAAGAAGATGAGGAGGATGAGGAGCATGAACATTTTGATCATGGCGAACATCACGGTGACCAGAACAGTGATAAAAACAAATCAAAGGAGTCCAATAAAAAAGAGCACTCAGGAGATCATTAGATCTACCATCCAGATGCTAAAACATCAATAATGTGCATTGGTTTCAAAGGTTTACCTTGTTTCTCAATATAACCTCCAAGGTGCATTAGGCAAGATAAATCTCCTGATACAAGATATTCCGCTTTGGTTTCTAAAGCGCTGTTAATCTTTTGATCTCCCATCCCAATTGAAATAGGTTCAAACTTTACCGCAAAACTACCACCAAAGCCACAACAATCGTTTGTATTACTCATTTCCACCAACGTCAACCCCTCGACATTGTTCAGTAAAGTTCGAGGTTGAGATTTAATTCCACACTCCCTTTGCGCAGAACAAGAATCATGATAGGTGACTACGCCATCTAAACGAGCACCTTCTATCCTATCTACTTTAAGAACATCTACCACAAATTCAGTGAATTCATACACCTTTTTTGTGAATTCTTGATAGGTTTGAACGTCTGTAGATTGCTTAAAAAGTTCTTTATATCCATGTTTAATCATTCCGCCACAAGAAGCAGAGGGAATTACAATATAGTCTGCGTCAGAGTTTAAGTCCGTAAGACATTTTTTCGCTACATCACGAGCTTCGTCGAAAAAACCAGAGTTGTAAGCAGGTTGTCCGCAACAAGTTTGGTTGGTATTGTAATGAACTTCACACCCCAGTTTTTCAAGTATTTTAACCATGTTGAATCCTGTATCAGGATATAATTGATCAATAAAACAAGGAATGAAGATCTCTACTTTCATGTCAGTGGTGGTTAACTTTGTTAACTATGATTTAACAAGACAAACTTAATCAATTCCTGACAATTTCCACCGTTTCTCCCGTGATCCATTTTCGAATTAGTTCGTCATTGTTGGTAATATCCCCAAGATAGTAACTATTGCTTTCAATTGCATTTGATTCTGAGGCTAATTCTACGCGCACTTTATCCGAAAAGTAATCTGAATGGATAAAGTAAGCTTCATTATTACGAATTAAAAAGTAACCCACATGAAAGTCCAGACCAATTACATATAAACCTGGTTTCAATTCAGATTTTGCCTTGGTAATAAATTGATCCAAAGTCATATTGTGGTATTGATGATAGTTGCCGTTGGTTTGCAGACTTTTAATTTCGTTTAGGGCAGCCTGTTGTGCTAGGTGATATCGATTAACATTTACTCCCATATGCTTCAGCGTAGTGGATACGAAATATCCGCAAGCAATGGTTCCTGTGCCTGGAGTGTTAGTATACCCATTGAAATCCCATTCAGTTCCGTACCAATAAGGAATTATATCATTAAGTAGTTTGGTAGTAAAAACTTGTCTTCCCTTTGCTATGGCTCCTTTTTTATTACCGCCTTCATATTGTTTTCGAAGAGTATTTCTTAATGCTAACACTCCTTGCTTTACGGAAGTATAGGATATTCCTGGCTTAGGCACAGTTCGAAAGCTAACGGAATCTGGATTAAGTGATTCAGTTTGAACTAATAATGTAGCATTAATAACCTTACTCTTTTGTTTATTTGTAGTTGATTTAGAAGGGTTAGTTGGGTCTACGGGCTCTGTTCCACCACCGTTTAAGGGTATAAGTGTTGTAAGCAATAAAACGCCAATTGGAATCAAAGTTTTCATACGTTTTGGATGTTAATTCATATCCATAACGTAGAAAATAAATTTTGTTACAATTGAATTTGAGAAAATTACAAATTTCTTGTGATCGTCTCTTTAAAATTCTTGTACATCAAATCAATGATCTCGTCTGATCCTTTAAGAAATTCTTCATCGATTAGAGTTTTAAGATGATCCACGGACTTTACTTTATCATTCGGTATAGCATACATTTGCCTAAATGGTCCAGCCTCAATTTGAATTTGATATTTATCGTTGTAATTGAAAACTGTTATTTTCAACTGTGGATGTGGAATTTCGCAAACAACTCTCATGATTTAAGATAGACTAACTTCTAATATTATTGAATTTGATTTTATAATGCCCTACAAAAGCATGTCTCTCGAACGATAACATCCATAGATGCAATGTATTTGGGTCTTGATCGTCCCAATGTAACAAAGGTCCATCGATTCCGATTGAGTGACTATCTAACCAACTCCCCTCATGATCCAAAATAAAACCGTAATACGGATTATTATTGATCGGGTGATTTACTGCATAGTCATAGGTTTCATAAAAGCTGTGGTTACAGATTCCCATTGGCATTTTATATCCGTTGTTCATGTCTTCGATAGATAAAGTAGGAATTTCAGATTTGCTTAATCCACCAAAAACCAACGAAGTATTTCTTTTAGCCTCTTTATCTTGAAAGAATAGTTGCATTTCGAAAAGGTCTTTTTGCGTTGTATTTGGATTCACAATATTAAATGCCATAATCGCTTTAAATTGTGAAAAACGTCCCAGCTCTGTTGTTCTTGGGTCTTTTGTATTATAAAAACCAGGAATAGTGAATGTAGAAAATAAGCTGCTGTCGGTAAGGAACTGACTTATTTTGGTAGGGTTTTCAGGGTAAATTATGTTTTTATACTTTTTTAGCCTTGCTCCTTTTTTAGGGTAAAATTCATCTTGTAGGTCATGAACTTCGAGTGCAGAAATCATCCCATTACGAGTTCTTAGTTTGTTTAGATCGATCGGATTGTGTGCAGGTTCTCTCCATTCTACGCATGAAGGTTTATAAGTTTCGTAGTCTATGCCAGATTTTTTATTTACCAGATTAGAGTAAAGGTCTAAGGGGAAGTCGAACCAACCATGATAATAAATTTTGCTCTCTCCATCTTCTTCTTTCCACATTGCTATTTCCCAAAGTCCAGAGTTCAAACAATTACGAGCCAGATCTACCCTATTAATTTGATCATGAACATCTCCTCCTTCTATAATCAGCTGAGCATCCTCTTTTGTAAATTTTACTTGTTGACGATTCCATTCTTGATTCACAATTCCAATTTCTGTTAAATAGCTATCATCTTTAACCCAAGATGGAACTCCTGGCATAAACGTAAGTATGTTTAAGTCTTTTAAAGTGACTTTAGAAGCATGTTCATCGTCGTTATTAAATTCGAAAGTAGCTATACTATCACCCTGAACATGAATATTTAATGTGGTGTGATGAAAGTTTTGATAATCTTTGCTGTAGTATCCAATATCTGGGTTATCTGGATAATCCTTATCTACTAGCTCCTTAACCTGTACTGTGTATGTTTTGGAACCTTCAGGTATAGCTGTCTTAGTTAGGTCATCCATCGAATCTGTAGTTTGTTCAGACCCTTGACAACCGAATATTAAGGAAGCAATTGACACTATAAAAATAATAGGAAGGTTACGAACCTGAAGGCCGATAAACTTGTTCATACGTAGATAGATTGTTGAATTAAGAAGCTAAAGGTAGAAATAAAATTACAATAGAAAAATCTAGTGTGTAAAGTAATTAGGTTTAGAGAATTATATAAATAATGAGCCTTGCTTTTGGCGTGATTTTTTAGCAATTTCGCAAGAAATTTAAGAACCAAAAAAATAGATATAATGAACGAAGTATATATTGTAGCGGCTGTTCGTACTCCAATGGGAAGTTTTGGTGGTGCTTTATCTAAAGTATCGGCAACAAAACTTGGAGCAGCAGCTATTAAAGGTGCTCTTGATCAAGCTGGTGTAGACGCATCTAAAGTTGAAGAGGTATTTATGGGGAATGTTCTTCAAGCGAACTTAGGTCAAGCTCCTGCACGTCAAGCGGCATTATTTGCTGGGATCAATCAGGATGTACCTTGTACAACGGTAAATAAAGTGTGTGCTTCAGGAATGAAGTCAATCGCTTTAGGAGCAATGAGTATTCGTGTTGGAGATCGTGACTGTGTTGTAGTAGGTGGAATGGAAAACATGAGTGCTGTACCTCACTACTACTCTGCTCGTAATGCTACTAAACTAGGTGATGTGAAAATGGTAGACGGAATGGTTAAAGATGGTTTAACTGACGTATACAACCAGGTTCACATGGGAGTATGTGCTGAGAAATGTGCTACTGAAAAGAACTTCTCTAGAGAAGATCAGGATAATTTTGCAATTGAGTCTTACAACAGAGCCGCAAATGCATGGAGTGCAGGTAAATTTAATGATGAAGTTGTACCTGTTGAAGTACCACAGCGTAAAGGAGATCCTATCGTAGTTGCTGAAGATGAAGAGTACAAGAATGTGAAAATGGAGAAAATTCCAGCATTACGTCCTGTATTTGCAAAAGAAGGAACTGTTACTGCTGCAAATGCTTCTACATTGAATGACGGAGCTTCTGCTTTGATTTTGATGAGTAAGGCAAAAATGGAAGAGTTAGGTGTTAAACCTCTAGCAAAAGTATTATCTAATGCGGATGCTGCAACTGATCCAGAATGGTTTACTATTGCCCCTTCTAAGGCTGTTCCTGTTGCTTTAGATAAAGCAGGAATTACAACTGCCGATGTAGATTACTGGGAGCTTAACCAAGCATTCTCTGTAGTTGGATTAGCAAACACAAAAGAATTGGGTCTTGATCCAGCTAAAGTAGATGTGAACGGTGGTGCTGTTGCACTAGGTCATCCTCTTGGGAGTTCAGGTTCAAGAATCATAGTTACTTTGATCAATGTATTGAAGCAAAACGGTGGTAAGATTGGAGCTGCTGGTATTTGTAACGGTGGTGGAGGTGCATCTGCCATGGTTATTGAGAACTGCTAATAAGCTGGAATAATAAGAAAAAGAAAAGAGTCTGTCTTATAAGTCCGAAAAAACGTCATTCAGACCTCATATGTAAGGGGAAAGAATCTAATGCTCACTTAGCGTTTGTTTTGACGGATTTTCGTTTTGATGTTTACATCAATTTGACTTATGATACAGCCTCTTTTTTATTTGATAGATGTTATTTTCAACTTGGAATGTCGTTTCTGTACTTCCTTAACGTATTCTTCCCGTAACTTTTTACTGATCTTTTTGGAGTGCTTATAAGCTGTTTTAAGTTCTTTCAAGTTCGCTTTTAGGTTCATTAAGGAAGATTGTGACTTTTTTCCCGCCTTAGCCGATTTAGACTCAGAGTCCAATTCTTCTTTAGCCTCCTTAAGTTTTTGCTTATCGTTTCGTCGTTGAACATCCGACTTAAGAAATGCCTTTTTAAGTTTTTTTACGTTACCCATTTATAGCTCACTACCAGATAGTGTCAAAATTAGCATATTTTTTAGCTAATTGATCCGTTCAGGGTTTAATATCGGGATAAAAGTAAGTTAAATTTCGTACTTTGCTAGTCCATTTTTTTATGTACGACTGATCAATTGGGCGGATCTGAGGGTAAAAGGTTCAAAAATAAACAACTGGGTAATCTTTTATTATCAATTCATCAACTACCTATGCAGGAACAAAAAGAACAGTTACTCAAAACATTCGAAAACTGGAAAGGAAACTTAGAACAATTGGACGATGTTTGTCTGATTGGGTATAAATTCCAATAATAAATCAATGAAACGTAACCTAATTATCTTCGGACTGATCTTAGGATGTCTTTTAACTTTCAACCACTGTAGCGTGAATAAAAAAACGTATTCGATAAAGAAAGGAAAACACAGAAGTGTGTACGGGTTCAAACTTCACTCTGGAATCAAGGAGATGAAGTTTTCTGTCAAATTCTCTCCTAGTTGCTGGTATGAACCCATCGATTGGGAACATGACTATAATAAACTCGTTGGATGGAGCTATGGTAGACATCATAGGAATAGCGTTCGCATAGCTTGGAGATCACATAAGGATTCTAAAAATGTTGAATTAGCAACGTATGTGTATTGTAAAGGTAAAAGATCTGTTGCTAAACCAATCCTGGTCCCTCTGAATAAGACGGTTAATTTGTCCTTTAGTTACAATGAATCTAATGGTTTAGTTACCCTAGTTGACGAATCTGGTAATAAATCTGCTTTTCAAGCCAAAGGCCTAAAACCTAAAATGGGGTACTATCTTTTTCCCTATTTCGGAGGAAATAATCCAGCACCCCAAAATATGCAAATAGAATTAAATCTATTGGAGGTTAAATAACGTGAGTTTGCTAACCTATAAAATTTAACAGATGTAATACATTGCTTATTACTAGTCCCCACATAGTTACGCTAGCCAATAAAAATATTGGAATAGTAATCCTTGTTGGAAATAAAGTTAGATTGCTTATTAAAATACTAAAAGTTGCAATCAGACTCACTATTACCTGATATTCTCCTGCTGCAGAGAAGTGCATCGTAAGTAATGTTGCAGGAACGGTAAGGTTGCCATGAATGAGAAACATCCCTACCAAAAAAGACATACTATAATCCTGCCTAGTTTCGCACCAGTTCAAAAACTGCTGAATAAAGTTTAAATTCTGACTTTCTAATTCTTGGTTTAGCACCACTACTCTCTTGTGTTGTAAAGTTTCCATAGCGTATTATTATGATTTTATTATTCGGACATTTTTATCCGAATTATAGTTAAAAAAATATTAAAGTCTTAAAACAGAGCTTCCATCAGAAGCACCATTTACCATATCTTCCAAATTAGTATGCAACATAGTCTTTCTTAGTTTCTCACGTACTTCTAGGAATGAGTAATGCAACGGGCAAGGTTTTTCACTATTGCATTTTACCAACCCTAATGCGCAACCCGTAAAGATTTTATCCCCATCAACCACAATTACCACATCATATAACCGTGTCGTCTGAAGCTTCTCTTGTGTAATTATAAATCCCCCGTTCGCCCCTTTTTCAGAAACCAAAATATTAGCCTTAGACAACTTTTGTAATATTTTCGCTGTGAATGACTGAGGAGAATCAATATTTTCTGCAATATATTTCAAACTTGTCTTCTCACCTTTCTGAGAACACAAACCTATATATATCAAGGCTCGAAACGCATATTCACAAGATTTTGAAAACATCTATTCTTCTTTTCTTAGATTACTTCAATACAAATATATCACTTCAATTTAAATTCGGACATTAATATCCTTTTAATTTATCAAAACTGATATCAATCATTTTTTTCAACTACTTTTGAGTATAAAAAAACTCCTTGCAACTTTCGTTACAAGGAGTCTTGCTAGTTTAAAACACAATTATTCAAAGTCTCAAATCTTCCATTAAGGTAACTTTCCTAATTTCCTTAATTATCAATTTGTCCTACTCAAGTTCTAACGGAGCTCTACTCACCGTAACTCGCCAGATCTTACCTGTTGCTTTGGAAATGTTCTTTCCATAACCAGTAGAATAGGCTCCTGGACTTTTCTTTTTAGATTCTATTCCTCCATACACGTAACCTATATCAACACTAGTTTTACCTGCCGGAAAGATTTTAGATACATCAAGAAGTTCACTTGAGGATCCATCGCTTAGCGTAAACATATTTGCGTCCATTCCGGACTTAAGCATAAATCCTGCCTCTGCACCAAAAAATGTTGTGTCTCCATTTAAGAAAGGAAAGCACGTCGCATTCTCATATGTGGATGTCATTGTTCCAACATCCAAGGTCGCTAGTGTAACACCATTTGCAAATGGAGAAAGCATAGTATCTGAAGTACCATCACCTATACCACCAGGCATGAATGTATAAACCTTGTCGTGAGAAGAATCGTATAACCCAAAGTCAGGACAAGAATATACGTTTTGCGATTGACGATTTGCACTATCCATTGCATAACGCGTTGTACCTTCTGGTGTTATATATATGGCAAAATCCCAAGCTCTTAAATCACTATCTGGACCTGGCATGAATACACCTCCGTAAAATGTAAGACCTTTCTTTAAGGAATTGGATTCGTTATAAACGATTGGCACAATAGGCCCATCTCTTCTTCTCATTTTTGATGTATTATCTGATGCAGGATTAGTAACATCAGATACAGGACTAATATCAGTGATCACGCTTCCTTCTTGAACATCTAACGCCCAAGGATCACTTGACGAACCTGCAACTGCAAAAGGGTAAACTGCATCTTGGTATTTTTGACCATTTGCTGCTCCCCCACCAAAATTATGTCCTCCGCATAAATATAGAGTGTCTCCTATCTTGAAAACTTCACCTCCTGTAGCTCTCAAGTTAGTGCCTTCTCCAAAACTTAATAAATCATACCATTTTGAATCTAGACTACTAAAGTCAGGTACTTCCGTGCCTTTCACATAATTAATTAACAAATCGGTTTTAAATCTTGCTACATGGTTGAATGTAGAATATTGACTTGTGTCAGACGCCGAATTTGGCCCATATCCACCTATTACATAGGTATAGGTATCATCTTGCGTTACTTCCGGGTTACTACATCTAAAAACACGTTGCAATTTAGGCATTAACATTTCTAAATATGCTTTTTTACCCTCATCACTACCTGCTACTGAAGTCCAAATTTGCTTCATATCGCTTAGAAGTTTTTCACTTGTGCAACTGTGTGTTGTGGTATCATCTATATTATAAACATACAGATTAGTATTAAACGAATTTGGTGGAAACGAAGTTCTAGCATAGTCAGAATGCGTCATTTTATGCAATCCACCGTTATCCGTTTTTTTGTAATTGGTTCTTCCTGAAAATAATAACCAATCCGAACCATTGGTTGCATGAACGAAAGATTGTAATTCTGGCCCAGTAGTATCCGTCATAAGTTCAACAGACATGCTGTATGTATACTCTGGATTTCCGTAGCCCGTTTCTTTGACAGGATCATCTTTGCCCCCATCATTGCCATTATTCCCATTACAGGAATACAAACTGATACAGCCACCTAGAACTGCCAGTTTAATAATGTTTAGTGATTTCATGGTTAAGTTATATTAGTATTGTGCAACAATTTATAAAAATTATTTACATCCCACTAAAAAACTCAAAGCAAATCCGCAAGTGTTAAAATTAGATTACAAATAATAAACACTCATCATTTATCATGCACGACTGTATAAATCACACCCTTCACTTGGTGGGCGTTTTCGTTGTAGTACACAAATAGCACATGATTCTTATCTATCTCAACCATAGCAGGATAACCACACTCCCCTCTACAATAATCTATCACTTGCGGTTCTGACCAACTAGCCCCATTATCGTCGGAAAAAATAAAGGCTACCTTATTATTCTTATCAACTAATCGAAATCCATCTATTAGAACTCCGTTACTCAATTGATATAATTCTGGTGATTGACCTATGAAGTCAAATTCTGTTGGATTAGACCAGGTTTTACCATCATCCTTGGAAGTCGTTTGGATCATAGTACTTGCACCAAATGCAGAATTACCTCCCGCTGTTCTAACATGCAATATTAACAAACTGTCTCCTATATTGACCAACGCTGGTTCTTGAAGCCACAGCGAACTTGTATTCGGTATTTCAATATCATTTTTCTTCCATGATTTACCTTGATTTCTACTTTGATAAATGGCAATTGTAGATTTTGGTGAAAGAAACCCATCAAAGCCTTTCTTTCGTACTAATGGATATCCTCCGTAACTCGGCAACAACAGTTTATTCTTATATTCAATTAAAGAACTGGCAGAAGCATGTGTTTCTATTTTCCTACCCCATAAGCCTTTAATCCAGAAGTTATCTTTGGAAAGACGGGGATTCTTAGGTAAAAACTCTCCCTTATCGATCTGTTTAACCCGATTGATTGCGTTATGTTGCTCATTGATATGTGCAATAAACAAATGTGAAATTGGAGGAGCTTCTAAAGGGTCGTTATGTTGCCTTTTAAAGAAATTAATAACTAAACTTCCATCGCTCAAAACCTCAGTGGAAGGATCTCTATCGTCCATTAGAGGGTCGTTGAAAATAGTATCTGGTTTCATCCAAAGCGTTCCATTTGGACTCCCAACCTGACTAATCAACGTACTAAACGTATCAATATGCTCCTCGCCTTGCCTATAAGTAACAAGAAGACTGTCATTTGAAAGTTTCACCACATCTGGGAAAGCCAAATGATGTTGCGTATCAACACGAATCTGAAAGATTGAGTTTTGCTTTACGAAACGAACCTTACCTGGCCCTTCTTGAGCAAAAAAACTCAAGGACACGAAAAGAAGGTTGAATAAGAGGAAATATTTTCTTGTCATTCGTTAATCTTAATCAAAATCTAGTCGGATAAAACGATGCTTCCCAAATCTCACTCCATACATTACAAATTCCTTCTTGTCCGTCTGCTTGCACATTTTTGGGATCGTAAGTGTACCTGCCTCTTTCTTCGAAAAAACTGTTTTACGATCAGACACGTTACCTTTTGCATCAATAATAACGGCAGTCAAAACTGAGTTTTTACCTCTACGTTTGAAGTTATAAACGGGATCTCCTTTCTTCCAGCCAAGATTTTTAGCGTTGTCATTAAAAAAGAAATACATTTTATCTTCCACAACAGCTAATCCAAAGGATGAATAAAAACCTCCATCGTTGGTACTATGCTGATATTTAGGAATCTTTTCAGCCCAAGTTATATTACCTTGATCATTTACATTAACTACCATAATATCTTTATAAACATAATGATACACCGTTCGTGTTTGAGGTTGACCATTGACATAAGAGGTGGTTGTAGTGGTGTACGTGTAATACTTTTCTGCAAGTAATACAGCTCCTCCATCGTCCTTTTTAATTAGGTCTCGCATCACATACCTAGTCATTACTGGCTCTTTTCCTCTTTTATCCAATTTCTTTTTGGCCTTAGCCTGTTCTGATTCACTATACGTGCTCGTTATAAACTCAAAAGAGAAGTCTTTTGTGTTTTGAGATATTACGGCTCCAGATGTCGCATCAATTTTCATAAAAAATGTTCCATTCACGCCCGTTCGGTACTTATCCCAAGTATCAGAATAGAATCCAGCACATATTAAGCTGTTCTCTTTAGAAAAGCTCAATTGAACATCAGTAAGGACTTTCTCATTCAATTTAATATCATACTCAATTTGCTTATTTGCTTGATTAGTGAACGCTACCAGTTTATAAATAAACTTTTTACCACGTTTCACATTTTTCTTCGCATCCGCAGCTGGAGGTTCATATAGCTTACCTAAAATATAATAATTCCCTTCATTGTCGATTCTCATGGTCTCTATCAAAAACAAATCTTCTTTAAAAGGCATGGTAATTTGCTTTTTCCACATTGAAGTCAAATTAGAATTATATAATTCAAGAGTCATCTTCTCATATTCCTCTACTTTTTGATTATCGTAGGTATATGCCATTATTATTTTTTCGTCAGGAGATTTAAGGTATTGGAAACCTCCATTTTGTCCTGGAGTCCAGTTGCTTTTAAAGTCAAATTCGGCTAATTCGTTTAATTCGGTGTTCAAAAACAGGTCTGGAGTACTTAAATGTTGAGAGACAATTTTCTTTTTATTAGTCTCTTTGTTTCTAATCGATGTAAAAAAATAAAGTTCATCGCCAACAAACGTTTTTCCAACATATTGACGCTTAGGCTTCTTAAAATCTAAGGTAACTTGATTGGCTAATTGCATATCTTGACCATATTTGGAAACTTGCACATTGTAGTTCAACATACCTTTTCTCACAAGGTCCATCGTATAGATATTTTTGTCTTTCAGAGCTATTATCTCATATACACCACTATTGAAAGATCGTTTCATTTCTTTACCAAAAGTAAATTTAACTCCATCCAGTGGCGGAGCTAATTCATCCTGTCCAAAAACTTGACCAATGGACAAAATGGAAATACATATAAAATAAATTAGTCTGTTCGTTTTGAGCTTAACCATAAGTTGAATTAAAAATTATCATTTGACGGAAAACCTAAAAATAGAAAAAGGAGCCTATAGCTCCTTCCAATTGTCAATATATTTTTATGTTTTATAGCAATTCCACGCTCAATATTGAACAAAGCGGAATAGTAATTCCTGCCATAAGTGTAACATTCTTTTCTGATACACACCAGACCTTCGATACTAACTCAAAAATATCACCATCCTCCTTTTTAAACACTAAACGCGCTTCTTTTCTTTGGCCATTGCCAATTATAGTAGCGCGTTTTAATTTTCGTAACCGAACTTCTCTGGTCTCGGTGGTCTCACATACTTCATCTCTATAGAAGCAAATATTTGAAAGTGAATTTTGATTATTAGTAGATGTATTCTCCATGCGGCTTCAATTTGGTTGTATAATACACGTTGTAGGAGGTTTATACGGCACTTTCTTAGAAGGGTTACATTTTTCTTTAGAAAATTAATAAAATCCCTAAAAAGATGCTCAAACCAACCAAAAACAGCATAAATGTATATGGAAAAATGTGTTTTGCCTGCAATTTTGTAATTCCTAACAGTGGTAAAGCCCAAAATGGCTGCAACATATTCGTAAGTTGATCACCATATGCTAATGCCATAATATTTTTCGGTATTGAAACTCCTAAAACTTGTGCACTAGATACCACAATCTCCCCTTGTACTGCCCACTGTCCTCCTCCACTAGGTACAAGAATATTTACCAACCCAGAGCTAATCATCGTCAATGCTGGTAATGACCACTCACTTGATCCTGCAACCATTGCTTCGGATACCACTAAGGTTAACCCAGAGTATTTCATGATGCCCATAATCCCTGCGTACAACGGAAATTGCAAAATAATACCTAAAGTTCCTTCAACTGCTTTTTGTGCTGCCCCCGTGAAGTTGTTTACGCTACCATGCAAAACAACCGCTAATCCAAACAACAGAAAATTAATGTAGTTCGTATTCACAAACCCCATTATTCCGGTGCTAGAAGAAGATAAGGCGACATAAACGCAGTAAATGAGCATTATAGCTCCTAAAAACCAGCCCACCATATTTGTTCGATCTAATAATTGGCTCCCCTCCTGTTCATTTCTTGAGTTGTTTGCTTCCTTTTCCAATTCCGCAACTACATTGGATTGAGACGAACGTTTTCCAATTAAGTACATTACAAAAGGCACAAGAGCTATTAATAATATCATACAGACGATATTCATAGTGGAGAATACCGTTTGATCCACCGTTATTACGCCTATTTTATCAACAAGAAAGTGTCCTTCGTCTGCAACTTTAAGAGGTGCTGAGCCTGATAATCCTCCATGCCAAACCATAAGTCCTACATATCCACAAGCAGCTATTAATGGATAATTATGCTCTATTCGTTGCTTTTGAAGCTGCTCTCCAAACTTTCGAGCTAAAATTGCTCCAAATATCAACCCTAGCCCCCAATTGAATAAACTTACTAGTATAGTGAGTAGCGTAGTTAGGTAAGCCGCTTGTGCCCCTGATTTAATATTAGAAGTAAAAACCTGAATTAACTTATCTACTGGTTTACTTAGAGCAATTACATGTCCAAGAAGTAACATCAGTACCATTTGCATCCCGAAAGAAAGCAATTCCCAGAATCCTTTGTTCCAATAATTAATTAGGTTTCCATAATGTTCTGTAGCAGAATCCGAAGTTGTAGTGAAGATACCCGCCAAAACAAATGCCACCACAGTTAGAAGTACTGCAATGGTGAAAGGCGAAGGCATCCATTTTTCTATTTTCTGAACTACACTCATTTTGGTCGATTAATTCAATCCTTCTAGAAATTTCATAGTGTCTACTCCATCGGCATAATCATCCACTTCTGGTTGTTGTAATGTACCAAAGGGCAAAGAACCTTCATACCACCCTTTATGACTTGCTATACATTGCAAATTGGGTTTAAGACCGTTGATTCGATCATCCAAAGAAGGTTGATCATCATAATACTCGATAAATACTACGCTTACCGGAGCTACAAACTCACTGCTCTCTTTTACTATAAAAAAACCGTTCTCAAAGAAATCTTCTTTACTTAATAAATAAATAGAACGATTATAATGGTAGTTATTAGCATATTTATTTTCATCACCTAACCACTTCCAACTTTCAAAAGCTTCAAAGATAATGTCCGGTTTCTGTCCTCTAGGCATGAAGATTTTAGCAACATTTCTACAACCTAATCCAAAATACTGAAATACGTCTTTCCCTAAATCCATTAAATCCTCCCGACTTTCATCTCCTTTAAGAAGTGCTACCGATGTTCGATTTTTACGAATTATGTTGGGCTTCGATGAGAAATAATATTCGAAATACCGAGCCGTGTTATTACTTCCTGTTGCGATGTATGCATCTGCTTCATTCAAGCGCTCCGCATATTTGATTCGTTCTTTAAATTCAGGTTCAATTTGAACAAGGTCTTTTAACAATTGCTTCATCAAAAACTCATCATCCGAACTAAGTTTGATCATTGCGTTGTGGCCCGAAAGCAATACACAAAGTACGTCGTGAAACCCAACCATAGGTATATTGCCTGCTAAAACAAGCCCAATATTTTTAGCTACTGATGGATTTAATTGATAATTACCTACCCACTTTGTTAGTTTTTCCTCTTCCAGCATCACACAAATTCCTGCAATTGCGGATCGAACATTCTGCTCAATAAACCAACCATTTTTGGCTTCTGCATTAACCGATAAGTATTTTATATCATCTTCGGAAAGATTGCTCCAGCTTTTACCAAGCTGCACAAATGCACTCAGCCTTTTATTAAGATCCATGACGTTCTTTTAGTTAATCAAAAAATTAGATTTCAATTCTGAACACAATTTTAATTGTTTTTGTTGTAATAGAAATCTTTAAACAATATTTTTGCATTAAACGATAAAAACACAAATATGGCAATTTTAATTACAGACGAGTGTATCAACTGTGGGGCTTGCGAACCAGAGTGCCCAAACAACGCTATTTATGAAGGAGGTGTAGAATGGGCTTGGGCAGACGGTACATCGCTTAAAGGTGCGGTTAAAACTGGAGTAGATGCGGATGACAAAATTGAGCCTGTTTCGGATGAATTCTTCTACATTGTTACTGATAAATGTACCGAGTGCAAAGGATTCCATGATGAACCTCAATGTGCTGCAGTTTGTCCAGTAGATTGTTGTATTCCTGATGAGGCTAACGTAGAGTCTGAAGAGGAGTTACTTGACAAAAAAGCATACATGCACGTTTAATTTGAAATCAGATTAATTTCTATTTAGAATATTAAAGGAAAAGCCATCAATAATTGATGGCTTTTCTTATTTTTACACAAAGTCAAAACGGTGCATCTACCATGAAAAAGTTAAAATTAGTATTCCTGATCTGTGCGATATTTACTTTTGTAACATCCATGTTTGGTCAGATTCCTGTTCCTGGTTCAGAATCTAAAGAATTAGTTGTACTTCATGGAGCTACAATTCACTTAGGTAATGGCGAAGTTATTGAATCTGGTGTGATCGCGTTCAAGAATGGAGTTATTACTCACGTTGGACCTCTTAACAGTACTGAAATACCTTCTGATCCTAATGTAAAAACCATCAAAATGGTGGGGAAACATGTGTATCCAGGTTTTATTAACTTAAATAATACACTAGGAATTACTGAAATCGATGCGGTGCATGCTAGTAACGATCTTGAAGAGATTGGAAGTCTGAATCCAAACGTAAGAAGCATGATAGCTTTTAATACTGAATCTAGGATTATACCTACGGTTCGTTCAAATGGTGTTCTTCTTACCCAACCTACACCGAGAGGTACATTAATCACGGGTCAGTCTGCAATGATGAAGTTGGATGCTTGGAACTGGCAAGATGCTGTGGTTAAAGAAAATGATGGAATTCATTTGTATTGGCCTGCTGCCTATTCTAGGTGGAGCAAAAAGCCTAGCAAATCGAAAGACAAAAGATTAAAGCTACTCAAGACATTCTTTGACGATGCTAAGGCATACTGTATGGCAAATGACCCTAAATCACCATCAAACTTGAAGTTGGAGAGTATGAGAGGTGTTTTTGATGGTACTAAGCGCCTTTATTTACATGCTGAATTAAAACAAGAAATTCTGGAATCGATCAGTTTCTGTAAAAACTATGAAATCCCAAATGTGGTCATTACTGGAGGAGCAGAAAGCTATACGGTGATAGAAGAACTTAAAGCGCACAACATTCCCGTAATTCTTAAAAGAGTCCATAGTCTTCCAGAAAGAGAAGATGATGACGTACTGCAACCTTTTAAAGTGGCTAAAATTCTGGATGAGAACGGAATTGTATATGCATTATCTATGGAAGGTGACATGGAACCTATGCAAAGCCGTAATTTGCCCTTTTTAGCTGGTACAACGGTAGCTTATGGTGTGGATTATGAAAATGCGGTTCAGTCGATATCACTGAATGCGGCCAAAATCGTTGGAATTGACAATAAGTATGGATCTTTAGAAGTAAACAAATCAGCTACCCTATTTGTAACCGATGGAGATGCTTTAGACATGAGAAGTAATAAAGTTACTATTGCTTATATTGATGGGAATCAAATTGATCTTGACAACCCACAAAAAGTTTTATATCGTAAATATTCGAACAAATACGGAATGAACGCTGTTACAGAGTAAATTCGACTAAACAATAAACTAAGAAAACATTGAAATAAATTATGGACGAGAGAGGACAATTGATTTTAGAAAAACTAACTACCAAGGCTAGTTTAAAGCAAGCTATTTATGCGCATACGTTAGATACATTTGAAGAAATGAAGCGAATAACTAAGGAAATAGCTGAAGAATTAGCTTCTAACATTGCACCTATTGATGAAAAAGTGAAAGTAGAATTCACTGATAAAGGTGAGTTTGAGTTTCATGTAAAATTCAGTGGTGACACATTGGTATTCCAAATGCACTCAAACGTTGTTAAACTAATGGCTCAGGACCCATTGAACCAACAAAGCTATCTGTCTGAGAATCCAAATAACGGATTCTTCGGAACTATTCGAGTATACAACTTCCTTTCGGACACTATTAAATACAATAGAATTCAGGATCAAGGAGTGCTGTTAGCAAGATTGATGGTTAACTGGGAAAAGCACTATCATATTGAATCTCCAGTGTACTTCAATCATATTCAGCCTAATATTGAGAAAAACGTATTGAATGAAAATAACTTAAGATTCTTCATTCAGAGTGCCATGATCTCTGCGATTGATAGTGATCTTGTTGCGCCACCATATCAAAATATACAATTGATTTCTTGGCAACAACAAATGAGCAATAACCAAGGTAAAGCAGGTTCTAAACTTGGATTCCATATGAGTAATGAAGAAGCTGTGGTTGAGTAAAATCACAACGAAATATAAGCCAAACAAAAAAGGCGATTTTCTTCGAAAATCGCCTTTTTTTATGTTGTTACACCCCTCTTCTCACATAATCATTTGCACTTATATTTGATTGTTAAGGTTCTAACTGTATCGCAATGTATTCGGATTACTCTTCTCCGAACATATATCCTAAATAAAAGCTAATTTGACTATTATAAATAGCCGTTTTAGTATGTCTTGGTCTTGCTTCAAGCATACGACCAACTCCCCACTTAAACGAACTTCCTACTACCATTCCGAAAGGAAATTCATACTCTAATCCGCCAGCCCATCCATAATCTAAAATTCCGATTTCACGTGCTTCTAGTTTATCTGTAGCCAAATCATAGTAATGAAAATCATATACGCCAGCTTGGGTAACTTCTGCTTCTCCAGCTCTATTGAACTCGACCCATTGTGCATTTAGCAATACTGATACGTATGGTCCTGTATAAACCTGCACCCCTTCAAACGAAGCATCTACTCCAAATGGTACAATATCCACGTTTAGGGTCCTTAATCTCATTTGAACTCCTGTTTGAATAGTTCTACCTAGAGTATCGAAACGAGTTCCTTGGAAAGCAAAACCTTTCGTATTGAAAAAGAACTGGTGCTTAAGCCAAAAGTGACTCGTAATTTCTGAGTTCACTTCAAACCCAATCATATAACCCGTTTTATTCTGCAATGAGCTAAGTGCCATAATATATTCACTTAACACCTCTTCTTGGCCTGTCAGTGGATTAACTCTGGTTTGATCCATTCCTTCATCATCGTAAAGTTTAGTATCTCCTGCTTCCAAATTAGGCAAATCTTTACCCATTGTAATACCTACTCCCTCTACTCCTAATGTACTTAGATCTTTACCTCGCCACCACGACTGATTTGCTCCCACAAACACCGTAAGACCTGCGTCCTGCGCTTCCACAGCCACTGGTAATATTGTCAACATGCTCAGCACACCAACTACTAATGCTTTAAACTTCAAAGAATTGATCATAAAACGTTTCTTGCTCCTTTTAAAAATACTTGCGTTTTGACTATAAAATCTTAGGGACTAAGTGAATCGTATACTCAACTTCTTCATCAGTTCCCCAATAACGATCTGTAAAAGTATACTTAAGTTCGTCGTTTGTCATTTTTATTACGTAGTAATTGATTAAACGATCGTTCTTATCTACCTCCATGTAGGCTTTTCCTTTACAGCCTTTACCCATGTGCCATACACCTGATTCAGCTCCGAACTTAGACTCTCCTTCATTCACAACCTCGTAAATACCACCTTTGGTAAATTCAACATACGCATCTTCATCAGTTATGGTGCTGTCTGCTAATTTGTCTTCAATCTCACCTGTATCCAAATGTTTTATTTCAAACTTTGAAAACAACCAAAATCCTGCAACTCTTGTTTCCTTAAATCTAAAACTTAATCCAGGACCTTCTTCATATCCACCACAACATCCAAAAAACATAGTGCTGCAAAATACGATCACTGCTAGTAAGGACAATCTTCGGTTCAACATTTCTAAAAAGTAAAATTTATAATAAAACAAATCTGTTTCCTCTAACTATCAAATATAGCCAATAATTAGAAATTAAACAATTTTAAGACAGTATAGTGGGTATTTGCAAACAAAAATTCAAAGGTATCCAACTCTCTCCTTCGTCCTACCTACAACTATTTTACTTGTTCACGCAAATAAACACAACTACCTGTAATACATTTATTTATGGATAATATTTAGCTTAACCTAAATCGCTTAAAACAAGAGTTTCTCCAAGTCGAGGACCTTTTTCCGTCTGCTTTAAAGTGCAACATTCGTTCTCTCCATCATGCTCTAAAAATAGTATCATTTCCTCATTCACTACCCTATTTAGAAAATGCTCTTTTTCCCCTAAAGTCAATAAAGGTCTTGTGTCATATCCCATAACATATGGTAAAGGAATATGTCCAACAGAAGGTAATAAGTCAGCCATAAACGCGACCTTATTCCCTTTGTAATTAATGATTGGAATCATTTGTTTTTCTGTATGACCATCAGCAAAGAAAATATCAAATTGAGTAAATGGTGATGGTTGATTTACATCTACGAAGTTCAATTGTCCGCTTTCTTGAATTGGCATTATATTCTCTTTTAGAAAACTCGCCTTCTCACGAGCATTTGGTTGAGTAGCCCACTCCCAGTGCTCTTTATTAGACCAATATCTAGCATTCGGAAATACAAGTTCATAACCTGTCCTATCTTTATTCCATTTCACACCTCCACCGCAATGATCAAAATGTAAATGGGTCATAAACACATCCGTGATATCGGAGAAGTCAAATCCTTTTTGATTGAGAGACTTTTGAAGAGAATCATCACCGTGTAAATAGTAATAACTAAAGAATTTCTCTGTTTGCTTATCACCAATACCGTTATCAATCAAAATTAGTCTATCTCCATCTTCAATCAGCAAGCAACGCATTGCCCAATTGCACATGTTGTTTTGATCTGCTGGATTGGTACGTTGCCATAACGACTTAGGAACAACTCCAAACATTGCTCCTCCATCCAGTTTAAAAAAACCTGTGTTTATTACATGTAATTTCATACTGTTATTCTGTGTAAAATATCAAACAATAAAAAACCCAGTAATCTTTTCAGACTCTGGGTTTTATCAAATAAAATCATTTATGGTTTGTCAAACTAGTGCTACTCTTTTACTACACCCATTTGATCAAATTTTGCGATTCTTGCAGAAATCCTATCCTCCACATTCATTTTGGATAGCTCTTCAATATTGGTAAGAATCGATCTTTTCAATGTTTTGGACATTCTAACCGCGTCGGTATGTGCTCCACCTACTGGTTCTTTCACAATACCGTCAATAAGACCCATTTTAAGCATATCTTTTGCAGTCAACTTTAATGCTTCGGCGGCTTGCTCTTTATATTCCCAACTTCTCCATAAAATAGAAGAACATGATTCTGGGGAAATAACTGAATACCAAGTATTTTCAAGCATCATTACTTTATCTCCAACGGCTATTCCTAATGCTCCTCCAGAAGCTCCCTCACCAATGATATAGCAAATTACAGGAACTTTCAACATAAACATGTCTCTGATATTACGTGCAATTGCCTCTCCTTGTCCACGCTCCTCAGCTTCTAATCCTGGGAATGCACCTGGAGTATCAATCAAGCATACTACGGGAACGTCAAACTTCTCAGCCAATTTCATCAAACGAAGTGCTTTTCGGTAACCCTCTGGGTTTGCCATTCCGAAATTCCTCATTTGACGTTGTTTGGTGTTACGCCCTTTTTGTTGACCAACAAACATCACTGTTTGCCCTTCAATTTCTCCAAAACCACCAATCATTGCCTTATCGTCTTTAACAGTACGATCACCATGCAATTCAACAAATTTATCGGCGATATCTAAAATATAATCAAGGGTGTAAGGTCTATCTGGATGACGAGATAATTGTACTCTTTGCCATCGGGTTAGATTACTAAAAGTATCTTTTTTCAAAGCTTTAATTTTTTCTTCCAATGATAAAACTGCTTCTTTAACGTCAACTTCACTCTCTTCAGAAAGTTTAAGCAGGTCTTCCAATTTTGACTCTAATTTCGCAATTGGTTCTTCAAAATCAAGATATGTTCTTGCTTCCATTCTTCACTAGATCAATAATTTCAAAAACAAATATAGGCAAAGGAAATAAGTATCATCCAAATTACATAACTTTTTCACGAAAACCAGAATCGGACAATGTTGTTATTACTTATGCTAAGCATAAGCTTAATAGTCCTCCAATTGAATAGGAAAAAACACGAAAGACAATTCTGAGTACATTTCTAACTCTCTTCCAAGTCCAAAAATATCATCATCCAACTCCACATAATGCCACTCTACTTTAATATTTACTTTCGTTTCTACCTGAATAGCTTTTATGGCATCTAAAATTCTTCGAAGCATTACAGAAGTGGCTGAATTGAGATATTCAAATTCGAATTTTACCAGTACAGAGTTACTTCCTACCGAACCTCCAGGTTGGCCTAAATAACTTTTGTACCGTTCCAACCAATCAAGAACAGGCGCATACAATTTAACCGTGTTTTCAGGCCACGATTTCCCAACAAATTCTAGACGATGAGTACCAGCATTTAAGCTGATTTTAGGGATCTCATCTAATTTCCTATCCAATAGGTAATTTTCCATAAAACAAATTTAAAGGAATTCCCTCCGTTAACAAACTTTTTTGACAGGAACAGCATATTTAATTTGTACATATTCAGGTAAAATAGATTTTCTAATTGTTAAAACGGTATTTTTGCATCCTAATATGTTAAGATGGATACACATAAACTTGAAAAACTAGACCTTCCAATTCTGGAAGTTATAAATGACATCAAGCAAAATCTTAGAACTAACAATCGACTTATTGTTAATGCTCCTCCAGGGGCTGGTAAAAGTACGGTAGTTCCTTTAGTTTTTCATGATGAAGATTGGCTGGGCGACAAGAAAATTCTTCTCTTAGAACCTAGAAGACTAGCAGCTAAGTCCGTGGCTGCTCGACTTGCTGATTTAGGAAATGTTAATTTAGGAGATGAAATAGGTTATCGGATTCGCTTTGAAACAAGAGTTTCGGAAAACACAAAAATAGAAGTAGTAACGGAGGGAATACTTACTCGGATGCTTCAGTCTGATAATGCACTTGATAATATTGGATTAATCATTTTTGATGAGTTTCATGAACGTAGTATTCACGCAGATTTGTCGTTGGCTTTTGCGCTAGAATCACAAATGGTACTTAGGCCAGACTTGAGAATAATGATTATGTCTGCTACCTTAGATATGCCCAAATTGTCCAAACTACTCGAATGCCCTACAGTAGTTAGTCAAGGACGTCAATATCCTGTTGACATAAAACATGTTGGAAATACAGATCAGTATCTCATTCCTGAAATGACCTCTAAAGTTATAAAACAGGCTATGGAACAACATGATGGAGATTGTTTGGTATTCTTACCAGGACAGGGAGAAATTCTTAAATGTCAAGATTTACTCAGAAAAAGTTTACCGGGTGATGTTAGAATTCATCCATTATATGGTGCTCTTCCGTTCAAAAAACAAACACAGGCCATTCTACCAGATCCTTCAGGTAGAAGAAAAGTTGTTCTTGCTACTTCGATTGCTGAAACAAGTCTTACCATAGAGGGAATTAAAATTGTAGTTGATTCTGGATTTGGAAGAACACAGAAATTTGATCCTAATTCTGGATTAAGCAAATTAGAAACGGTACAAATTTCCAAAGATTCGGCAGATCAAAGAGCGGGTAGAGCGGGTAGATTGGCTCCTGGAACATGTTATAGAATGTGGACCCAAGGCACTCACCAGCAAATGTCAGAACATACAACCCCTGAAATTCTAGACTCAGACTTAACTCCACTTACTTTAGAATTAGCCAAATGGGGAATAAAAGATGTTGGAGAATTACAATGGTTAGATCAACCTTCTTCTGGATCAATAAAACGATCTGTTGATTTATTGGAGAAATTGGAAGCCTTGGAAGACGGAAATATAACTGAACATGGTATTGCTATTCATAAAATCCCAACACATCCAAGAATAGCGCATATGCTCATTTCTGCTGAAGATTTGGACGCTACTCATTTAGCGACAGATCTAGCTGCACTTTTAGAAGAAAGAGACCCATTACAAGGTAAAGCTGGCGTTGATATAAACGATCGCATTGAGGCGCTTAGAAGATTTAGAGCGCAAAATTCTGAACAAAGGCATGGGGCTTTTGCCAAAATAGAACGTGTTGCCAAACAATATCGCTCGATCTTCAATCTTGAAGAGGATAACGATTCTTTTGACTATTACGAAACGGGGATTCTGGTTGCCTTTGCATATCCAGAACGAATTGCATGCGCACGTCCTGGTAATAATGCTCAATTTCAGTTAGCCAATGGAAGATTTGCAATGGCTGGACATAAGGATGATTTAGCTTATCAACCATGGTTGGCTGTAGCCAATCTTAATGCGCGAGATGGAATGGGTAAAATTTTTCTGGCAGCTCCGTTAAACCCAAAGGATCTTGCCTCTATGGTTAAGGAAGAAGAAATTATTGTTTGGGACACCCAGGAAGACGAATTAAAAGCTTCCTTAGACCTTAGAATTGGTAATATAATTCTAAAATCAACACCTCTCCCCGATCCGGATCCTGAATTAAAAACCATGGCGATTTCAAAAGCGGTTCAAAAAGAAGGAGATCGACTTCTTGACTGGACCACAGAAGTTGAACAGTGGCAAAACCGAGTATTGTCATTACGTATTTGGAACCCTGAGCAACAATGGCCAGATGTAAGTACTTCAAATTTGCTTAGTACAACGGATAAATGGCTGGTTCCCTATTTAAACGACGTTAAATCTTCTGCTGATTTGAAAAAGTTGAACTTGCTTGAAATTTTATCATATACCTTAGATTTCGATTTACAGCAATCTCTTGATAAATTAGCTCCACAACGCATAGAAGTACCTAGCGGATCAAATATTAAACTACAATATGCCTCTAAGGGTGAAAATCCTATTTTGGCCGTAAGACTTCAGGAGGTTTTTGGTTTGCCAGACACGCCTACCGTAAACGAAGGTAAAAATACGGTCTTGATGCATTTATTATCTCCAGGCTTCAAACCTGTTCAGATTACGGGAGATTTAAAAAACTTCTGGGACAATACTTATTTCGAAGTTAAAAAGGATTTAAAAGGAAGATATCCAAAACATCATTGGCCAGATGATCCTTGGTCAGCAGAGGCTGTACGGGGCGTAAAAAAGAAAAACCCAAAGTAATTCCATCTTACGGTCAAATTTTACTTCCGTTAATAGAAAATATCAAGTAAATTTGTGTCCTTTTTTGAATGGACGAATTAGTCAGAACGGAGCATTGAGGGGTTAAAACATTGAATTGATGAATTTAGAGAACGTTGTATTAGAAAAAATTTCGTTGCACCATGTTGGAAATGCAGCTAAAGAGGAAAAATTAATCCTATCTGAACAAGAATTACAGCCAGATATCGAACTGGAAGAAAGATTAGTCGAGTTCTTTCTTGGAAAATTTAAGAACTCTCTGGATCAATATCGTTTTACGCATCCAAATGCTTTGAGTTTTAACGAAGTATATAACTTTTGCCGTTCGATTTTTGCGGCAGAAGAATTTCATCCAAAAACTCAAGAAATAGCTAAGCAACTTTACCAACAGTCCGATCATCCAATGATTAAAAGTGGTGAACTTTACGTATGTCAGTTTGATGGATGTTTCGTGGACGGCCAAACGTGTAAAGCTATTGGAATATTCAAAACAGAAACGAAATCTGGTTTCTTCGAAATTCAAAGAGCTTCAGGTGACATGAATATTGCTTACAAAGAAGGTATCGATCTAAAGAAATTGGATAAAGGGTGTGTTGTTTTCAATGTGGACGAAGAGGAAGGCTACAAAACAATTATCATTGATACGCAAAGTAAAGGTAGCGAAGCAGCATTTTGGAAAGAAGATTTCCTTGGTTTAGAGGTGATTTCTAACGAGTTTTTCCAAACAACGCATGTGTTAGACACCGCTCGTCAATTTATTACAGGCAAATTACCAGAGGAGTTCGAACTAGACAAAACGGACGAAATTGAACTTATGAGTCGTTCGGTTGAGTATTTCAAGAACAAAGAACACTACAACCAATCAGAGTTCGAAGAAGAAGTTTTTCAAGACGACAGTGTAATTGATTCTTATCGTACCTTCGAAAGAAATGTAAGAGACGAAAACAACCTAAATATTGAACCTCTATTTGAAGTTTCACCACAAGCGGTACGTAAACAACAGAAGTTTTTCAAAAGTATCCTTAAACTAGACAAGAACTTCCATGTGTATATACACGGAGATCGTGAAAAGATTATTAAAGGTGCTGATGAAGATGGAAATAAGTTCTACAAACTGTACTATGATGAGGAGAAGTAGTTTTGAGTTTTTAGTTCTGAGTTATTTATTAGTTTTTAGTTTTTAGTTCTGAGTTTTTAGTTCTGAATTTTTTGACGAGCAACTTAAACCATAAACTAGAAACTAGAAACTAGAAACTAGAAACTAGAAACTAGAAACT
>JAHDFW010000021.1:30300-32891 GCA_020627945.1 Cytophagales bacterium | reverse complement strand
TTCATCGCCAGGGCTTCTAAAACGTTGCACTTAAGCAACTATATTTCTATCTACTATTACAAAGAAAAAGCAGACTTCACTTTATCAACGTAGTCTAATTTTTCCCAAGTAAACAATTCAACATCTAGCTCTTTCTTGTCACCGTTTGCTGATTCGAATACTTTAGTAATGGTTTCGTTCTTTCTTCCCATGTGACCGTAAGCTGCAGTCTCAAGGTACATTGGTTGACGTAGTTTCAATCTGTTTTCAATTGCAGATGGACGCATATCAAAAATCTCACCGATTTTCTTAGCAATAGCACCGTCGTTTAGATCAACTTTTGCTGAACCATACGTGTCTACGAAAATACCCATTGGCTCAACAACTCCAATTGCGTAAGAAACTTGTACTAAGACTTCATCACAAAGTCCTGCAGCAACCATATTTTTGGCAATATGACGTGTAGCATACGCAGCACTACGGTCTACCTTACTTGGATCTTTACCAGAAAATGCTCCTCCACCGTGAGCTCCTTTTCCTCCGTAAGTATCTACAATAATCTTTCTTCCTGTAAGACCAGTATCACCATGAGGACCTCCAATTACGAATTTCCCTGTTGGGTTAATATGGTACTTAATAGAATCATTGAACAAAGCTTGTACTTCAGGAGTACATAGAGCTTTTACTCGTGGGATAAGTATATTAACAACATCCTCACGAATTTTTGCTAACATAGAATCATCACTAGAATCGAATGCATCATGTTGTGTAGAAACAACAACTGCATCAATTCTTACTGGCTTATTATCATCGCTATATTCAATAGTAACCTGAGACTTAGAATCAGGACGTAGATAATCAATCTCCTTATTCTCTCTTCTCAAATCAGCTAACACCTTCAAGATCTTGTGAGAAAGATCAAGTGCTAAAGGCATATAATCTGCCGTTTCTTTACATGCATAACCAAACATCATTCCTTGATCTCCAGCACCCTGCTCTTCTTTAGTAGCACGATCAACTCCTCGGTTAATGTCTTCAGACTGTTCGTGAATTGCAGATAGAATCCCACAAGAGTTACTATCAAACATGTAATCACTCTTATTGTATCCAATTTTGTTGATTACTTGACGAGAAATTTTTTGAACATCTAAAAAGATTTTAGACTTCACCTCTCCAGCCAAAACTACCTGACCTGTTGTAACAAGAGTTTCACAAGCTACTTTTGCTTCTGGATCCCAAGCTAAAAAGTTATCAATCAATGCGTCAGAAATCTGATCTGCAACCTTATCTGGATGCCCTTCAGAAACTGACTCCGATGTAAATAAATACGACATAATTTTATTATTAAACTTCTAATAGTGATTGTAGCAAACCGAGGCTTCTACGCTCACCCAAATACCTTTATAATATTTTTTAAAATTCGTTGTGGGAGACGTGTTGAACGCAAATTCAAAATGCGAGGGAACAATAATGTTTTAGCACTTTGTAGGAAAATTTTCCTGTGGCTGCAATCAATCAAATCAATCCACTGAACAAAATATCTGCAAAGGAATGAATATTAAGGTAAACAAACAAAAAAGGCCCGAGTTAATTCGGGCCTTTTTTAAAATTCTCTATCTCAAGGGATAGATAGTTAATCTATTATTCTTTTCCTTTGTCTTTCGAAGAACCAGTATTTGGTTTAGCTATCGATGATCTCATATCCGTATCAGATTGGATATTTTGCATCTTGTAGTAATCCATGATTCCAAGATTTCCATTTCTAAATGCTTCTGCCATAGCTTTAGGAACCTCTGCCTCTGCTTCAATTACCTTGGCACGTGCCTCTTGAGCGGAAGCTTTCATTTCCTGCTCATGTGCAACTGCCATTGCTCTTCTTTCCTCGGCCTTAGCTTCTGCTACTTTCAAGTCAGCTTCTGCCTGATCTGTTTGAAGTTGTGCTCCAATGTTCTCACCTACATCAACATCAGCAATATCAATAGATAAAATCTTAAATGCTGTTCCTGCATCCAATCCTTTTTCTAATACCAACCTTGAAATAAGATCTGGATTCTCCAACACTGCTTTATGACTCTTAGAGGAACCAATAGAAGTTACAATCCCTTCTCCTACACGAGCAAGAATCGTTTCTTCACCTGCACCACCAACTAATTGCTGAAGGTTCGCTCTTACCGTTACACGAGCCTTTGCAACCAACTGAATCCCGTCTTGTGCTACGGCTGCAACAGGAGGCGTATTAATCACTTTAGGATTTACCGACATTTGAACCGCTTCAAATACATCTCTACCTGCCAAATCAATTGCAGCAGCTTGTTTAAATGGCAACTCAATATTCGCTTTATCAGCAGAAATTAAAGCTTTAATTACCGATGGAACATGACCTCCTGCAAGGTAATGTGTTTCCAAATCATTCGTGCTAAGCTGAAGTCCCGCCTTAGTTGCAGTAATCAATTGATTAACGATAAGGCTTGGTGCCACTTTACGAATTCTCATTCCAATCAAAGCTCCTATTCCCACTTTTACTTCAGAGAATCTTGCTGTAATCCAGAGCCCGATTGGCACGAAGTATAAAAATAGAAATAAGAAAATGATAATCGCGAAGGCGATCAAAA
>JAHDFW010000021.1:0-30200 GCA_020627945.1 Cytophagales bacterium | reverse complement strand
GGCACGAAGTATAAAAATAGAAATAAGAAAATGATAATCGCGAAGGCGATCAAAATCATTAGTGTATTCATAGTATTTCTGTTTTAGTTAAAATTTATTTAATTCTTGTTATTAAGCTTCAGTCTTTTCCTCTCCTTCACTTACTTGATTTTCTGGAATCATCTCCACAGTCAACTCCCGACCATTCATTTCAATTATTTCAATGTCCTTATTCGCTTCGACAAATTGCCCTAAGGTACTAACTTCGTAATGCTCGTCTCCAAAAAGTGCCTTACCCATTGGTCTTAATGCCGAAACTGTAACACCTTTATCCCCAACTTTGAGATCAAATTTTTTGTGATCATTAACTTTTGAATCAATAACCGACTTGTTGGACATAAATTTCCAACTTCCAGATCGAAAACTGTAAATTACCAATACTGTACATAGTACAACACTCCCGACCAACGTATAAGTCCCCATAGTTGGTCCAAAAATATCGTAAGTAAAATATACTCCTGCTGCAATAAGGATAAACCCTATTACACCAACGAACGTAGTTCCGGGAACAAACAAGATTTCAATAATAATGAGAATAATTCCCAAAACTATTGCTGCCCCTATTATTGCTGATTCCATCATCATTTCTCAAATCTATATATTTTTAGTCGCTATTAATATATTTTTATGAAAAGAAATAGTAATATTGGATTAGTGATTATTACAGACTTTGCATTCTGAATTGTCACCTAGTTGGAATGTAATATCACAATTAAACGATAATTGGGTTTAAAAACTTACAATATAGGATTGATCTTATTGGTGCTGTGGGGTTCCGTAAGTTTTGTAGACGCGCAACACAATCGTCGCTCACTGGAAAAATATGTCCGTTATAATTATCAAACTTCTGAAAAACCACATGTCTTTCCTCAAGAGCAAAAGATAAAGTTCGAAGGTGTGGACAATGCTTATCGAGGCACCCTAATAGGAACGGTAAAAGATAGTGTCTTACTTAGACAAGGTGATAGGATCCGTAGGTTTAGAAGACCTCGATTGCTAAACATCAGTCAAACTGCACGACCCTACATTGGGTTAAGCAAAGACTACAATGCTAACTTGGACAATAACATGCAAATGTTTGCTTCCCCAACGGCACAAACATTAGAAGCAGGTAGGGTTAATCTATCCGCACATTACCTACTATATTACCAAGGAGTGGTTGGACTTACGGATGATTTTCAGGTTGGTGTTGGCTTCACTCTTATCCCAGACTTCGATAATAGAGCAAGTGCTGATAATGGACAATTCTTGGCCCTGACTACCAAACTTAAGATAAGAGATCGAAAACATCTTGATTTAGCGGTAGGCTCCACAACGGTGAGAACACCTAAAACAGTAATGGATATTGAATTGAGTAACTCATCCCATCTAATCAATTACATTTATCTTACTGGAAGTGCAGACTATTCACGAGTAAACTTCTCGGCAAGCATTGGTCAGGTATACCTTGGTCCTTTACATAGTAGATTGTTCTTCCCAGCAGAAAACTTCGGTTATGTAGCAACTTTAGCGGGATCATTAATGATTAGTGATCAATTAGCTATTATATCTGAAAACTGGTGGGTAAACGGCATTTACAATGTTCCAGGGGTAGTTAATGTACCACTTAGAGGTGTGCCAAACATTCCGTTAATTGGAGGTCGATATTACACTGACTTGTATGGTGCCAGTTTAGGCCTAGGAAACCCGTTGATTCCTGGAGTACGACTAGGAGATGCTATTTACATAGACGGCTTTTATTATTTCTAATTACTCCCCTTGCCCAGAATTAGATTCATAGATGGCTTAAGAGGAATAGCTGTAATTCTAGTGTTTCTTGATCATTGGAATTTGAGTAAGTTCGCCATTGGAAGGTTTGTTGGAGGTTTGTGGTTGGGTAACGTAGGAGTTGAAGTTTTTTTCATTATTTCAGGCTTTCTAATCGCAGCTATTATAAATGGTAATTTGGTGCGCTTCTATTTGAGGCGAATATTAAGAATTTTCCCACTTTATTTCGCCTACCTTACTTTTTGCATTTTATATTTTAACTTCAACGTGAAAGACTACCTTTTCCCTCTTACATTCACCTCCAATTTTGCATACCTACTAAACCACGGGTTTCCGTCGATCACTTTTCATTTCTGGACACTTGCTATAGAAGAACAGTTCTATTTAATAAGCCCAGTTTTACTACTTATCAAGTCTAAAAAAGTTTTACTGTACCTATTCTATGGTTTAATCATCTTATTTGTTGCCGAGTTTTTTACAATTAACTATCAAATTAGAGAATGGGTAACTTGTGGACGGATGCTTCCCCCTTTATGCTTTTTTGGAATCCTTAATGGAATTCTCATATATAATGGCTACTTCAAGCACAAATACGGGATGTGGATTGGCTATGCTTTAATAGCTGTGTTCTTTATGGCGGTTGCCTTAAAACTTCAACACAGAAGTTTACTGCTCCCCATCTTTTCAATTGGTTTCAGTTTCATTTTTCAACATTTTCTCCATCATAGTAACATCATCAAAAAGTTACTCGAAACATCTCCGTTACAGTTTTTAGGAAAAATAAGCTATTCATTTTATGTGATTCATCCTTTTGTAATTTGGCTTTCAAGAGACCTTCGTTATGAGTACTTTATTCTGGTTTTTCCAGTTACTATTCTCCTATCAACGATCACTTACCACATCATTGAAAGGCCTTTTTTAATATTAAAGGAGCAATTGATCCCAAAATAGACCTATGCCCTTTAGGCACCACAATTAATTCGGAGTGCATCAATAAGTTCTCAACTCCTTTGAACCATTTAGGTTGAATCACTTTATCATACTTACCTAAAACTAGAGTAATCGGGATGTTAGAATCGTTGAGAAGTTTTACGGTTTTGCTACTCAACCCTTTTAGTTTTCTATACTTAATCCAAGTGTTCACTACTTGCTTTCTTTTGGTTTCCGTATCCATTTGAAAATATGCAAAACGGTAAACCATCTTTGTAATTAAACCAACTCTCAACGCATTTCTGAGTATCCAAAAATAAAATTTAGGACGTTCTACAGACCATCGGAACAGCTTTCTTCCTAAAATATTTCCAGTGGAAAAATGATAGTAAAATGTAGTTCTATAACCATCGGGAGCAAACAAGCTTATGAAATCAATTTTGCTGGCAAATAATCGAGCGCAGGTAAAAGCCCATTTACCTCCTAAACTGTACGCTACTATTCCAAAACGTGTTATGCCCTCACTCTCAAAAAGTTTTTCAAATTTCTCCTGAAAAACTTCTACGGAAACGGCATCTTCTAAATTCCATTCACTTTCTCCATGAAAGTAATGATCGAACACAAATACCGAATATTGCTCTTCTAACCCTGATAAATAAGAAGCAAATTCTTGAGCACTTTGACCAAACCCATGAAACGCCAATAACACTTGAGAACCACTCCCAAATTTTAAATAGGACAATCGGTGTCCTTCTACATCAATATAAAATCTTTCGGGATTCAAACTTAGTCACCCAGCCCGGACACACCCCCAGACACAATAAATTTCATGTAATCAACGGCGGGCACATCGATGTTACGTACATTTTCAGCTGGAACAACAAATACATTACCAGAAAATGCGTAGGACATTGGTAAATAAACTGCTACCATTCCATTCATCTGAATAGATTCTAGGTTTTCACTGGTAACAAAACCTGGTTTATAAATATCCAGATTCTTATCAAAACGCACCATTACTGGCACATTAAATTTGCTTTTCTCGCCTGAAAAGGATTGAACTAAATCCTTGGTTGAAGTATACAGAATATTAACTAAAGGAATTCTAACCAGCAACTTCTCACTATACTTAATAACTGGTGAAGAAATTACTAACGTCCCAACAAAGCCTAAAACTACAATGGACATTAAAACCAAAGCTAAACTTACCCCTGGAGTCTCAAAAACCAATAGATTATCCAAGAAGACTACGATTCTATAAATAATATAAATCGTTGCTGCTATTGGTGTTAGATAAATTAATCCTCTTACAAAATAAGTCGATAACTGTTTCATGACGTACTAAATTAAAATCCCCCTATGATTTTAGCATTATTGCTGCTTCACAAAAATAACTTCTTATGCGGAATTTGCTAAGAAATCTTAAACTACTCAAGCTATGGACTTGGGAGTAGCTGGAATTAACAAACGGGTACTCTTCTTTTTTACTTCCAAGGATACTTCTCTTCCACAAACCATAGTTAAATTATGAGGTTCATGCCCAACAGGGAAACCAAAGGCAATAGGATACTCAAACTCTTCCGTATGCTCCAATATTATTTCTTCAACGGTTTTACCAAAGGGAATATCATTGTCCTGCATTTTAGAAAAATGTCCAACAATAAGTCCAGCAAGATGCTGTAGTTTATTGGCTCTTTTCAACTGAACGATCATGCGATCTATATGGTAAATATATTCCGTTAGATCTTCAATAAACAAGATCGCACCATAGGTCTTTATTTCAGAGTTAGTTCCAATGGAATTGCAGAGCATGGATAAATTTCCGCCTACCAATGTACCACCAGAAGCACCTACTTTATTCAAATCATGCCCTGCTTCTTTGTAGTGTAGCTTTTCTCCAAAAAGAGCTGATTTCAGGCTTTCCAAGGAACTTTCAGTCACCCCTAGATTTAAAAACACTGGCATTGTAGAATGTAGTGATTGCAAACCGAGGTTTTGCAATGTACCGTGTAACGCAGAAATATCACTAAACCCTGCAATCCACTTAGGATTCTCCAGCAGAGCAGAAAAATCCAGTTGATCAACTATTCTTGTTGTACCGTAACCACCACGTGCACATACAATAGCCTTTATATCAGGATCGTTTATTGCATTCTGCAAATCATTTAGTCTATTATAATCTGTACCAGCTTGTTGATGATGGATATCAAACAAGTGTTCTCCAAAAACGACCTCAAGCCCCCATGACTCAAATAGTTCTTTCGCTTTTAAAACATCTTCTTCTTTAATTGATTTTGCTGTAGCTAAAATTGCAATGCGATCACCTTTTTGTAATGCGGGTGGAGAAACCATATCTTAAATCTTCTGCTTACTTTTCTTTGATTATTGAACGAACGGTCACCCTTTTCCCTTCTTGAGAAACCACCAACTTATATTGTCCAGCAGGTAACTTTTTTAACCTAAATTTACCTCTGTTACTCTCCAGTACTTTTTTACCAGTTAGATCATACAATTCCAACGTAGCCCTTTCCAATCCTTCCACGTAAACTAAATCCTTGGTTGGATTCGGGTATATTTTAATTTGAGAATTCAGCGACTCCGAAACTGAAGTGTTGGTAGTGTCAGAAGAGTCAATAGGCTCCACATAATTCGGATCAAATGTAAGTTCAAACGTTCTATTACTCACTAACGTATCTACTTCCATTCCTCCTGCAATAATGAACTTATTATCGGCAATTTTTGCAATTCCTCTTAGATCCATAATTTGGTAAGGTGTACTATCATATTCTATCCAATTTCGATCATCTGGACTCCATCTCAAAATTCTATTAATCGGATCAACGGGAGAGTTTGCCGCATAACTCAAACCATCAAAATTGTAAGGAATACCTGCTCCTCCAATCCAATGCAAATCACCTCCTTGATTTACCGCAATCGAACGATACAGTTTAGGATTTGGTGTAACGGTATCTAATGACCATGTAATATTAGTTGGGTCAGTTTCGTCAATCACTCCTTTTCTTACATAACTGGTTAAACTAAAGTTAGACTGTTCAACACCTCCAGCATAATAAATCTCGTTCCCAATAAGCTCACCTGAACCACCAAAGCATTTATAACTATTCGTATTGGGCACCGCCGTTCCACTCAACCAAGTATCATTTGCTGGATCATAAATTTGAACCTTATTAGTATTTTGATCTGGAGCTAAGTCACTAGTCCATCCAGTAATAATATAAATCAAACTATCTTGATAGGCAAAGTGCACATGATCGTCAATCGAAGTAGGAAGTCTTTTTCCCTTAGAATAAGTATCGGTCGCAGGATCAAAGATGTGCACCTCGTACGAAGAAAACTCGGTGTTATTTGAATAAACCTGATAACCTCCTATCACATAAATTTTATTTTTGATGGTTGTTGCAGATAACGCAACCACACCTCCCAAACTATCCGGTAAATCTGGAATAGAGGACCAAGTGTTGGTAATGGTGTTGTATTTAAAACTCTTAAGATGTATCCCAGAGAATTGTTTAGTCGAGTCAATCCCAGCAAATGAGTATACGAAAGTAGTATCATTTACCACCGCTGATGCAACTCCGTTATTAGAAGTTCTCATTGGCATATTTGAAAGCTCCTTCCAACTCCAAGGTCCTTGGGCATGAGTCGTGCTAATTGTTAAAACGGTTATTAAAAATATTCCTATTATATGTTTCATTACCTTATTTGAAAAATTTCGTGCATCCTAAATACTACCAAATATAATCTATTTCAAATATATTTAAGGGTGATTTCGATTCTGATAGTTCCATTCCTTAGTTAATGGCCAGAATTTTGCTGTATTTTATTGAAATTTGGAAGAAAACCAACATAGTGTTGAACCTTAATGTTAAAAAGTAAAAGAATAACTTACATTCTATCCTCTATTACGAGTTATGATCATTATGGAAAAATTGCATCCATCTTAGTACTCGCCGCACTTTGGTTTATTCATCTTAATACGTTAGGGCAATTAAATCAAACAAAAAGAATAGAGATAAATCTAAAAGAATCAAAACCAGATCAAAACCTTTATCTATTTGGCGAACAAGGTTTTGTACTGAGAACAAGCGAATACCTTTCTCCTACAAAACAATATGTTCATAAGTTTGAAAAATTCAACAACGACATGGTAAAAACCTCAAGCAAGGTTGTTTCTATCGATAAAATCAAAGGTGAACGTTATATCTATTCCAACAATAAGAAAATATGGATCATATACCATACCCAATCCAAAGGAGAAATAAAAGCCATATCATATAGTCAGTACCATGAGGGAGTTGAGGAAATTGATTTTAAACTCTTGAAGAATATTGAAATAACAGACTATGTTGTTAGCAATCGTTTTCTATACATAGGAGGAGTTTATAAAAAACAGCCTATTCTTTGCCAGTATGATCTTCAGCAACAACGATTGAATTATCTTGACTTGAGTGAGGTAACTAAAAAAGCACGGTTTGAGTACATAAAAACCTTTAAAAACTCAGACAAAGTTCATGTTTTAATGAATGAGTACGACAGAACACTTAAACGATATACACGCAAACTTTCAGTCTTCGATGAGAATGGGTTTAAAATCATAAATCAAAACCCTATCCAACCTATTCAAGAAAATCGATTTTTAACTAGTTGCTCGTCTTCTGATCTTGGTGGTAAAGAAGTCTTTGCCATAGGAATGCATGCTCCATCTCCAAGTAGTTATTCAACCGGAATTTACATTACGAAGTTCGACGATTTCAATCGTAGTTTCATTCAGTTTTATGACTTCACCGACTTCAAAAACTTCTTTGAATATAAAGGTAAAAATGAACGAGAACGACTCGAGAAAAAGAAAAAGCGTAAGGAAGCCCACGGTAAAAAACTAACTGTGAGTTATAGAATAGAAATGCATGAAATCCAAAAGCAGGAGGGTCAGTTTATATTTGTTGGCGAAGCATATTATCCTACTTATCGTACAGTAAGTTACACCAGTACTGGCCCAGGAGGAACACCTATCGTGCGGAGTAGAAGTGTATTTGATGGCTATCAATACACACATGCGATTGTAGCTTCATTCGATGAACTGGGAAATATAAATTGGTGCAATACATTCAAGCTTGATCTCGAACGCAAACCTCTTTCCATCAATAGAAATGTAGCTCTATCTTTTGTCGAGGATATGGTAAACGTTGCTTATTGCAGTGGTACCACAATCAAATCCATATCATTCAAAAACGGAGAAATGGTTCAAGAAAAACAAACTGAACCTATTGATACTGGTAGTGAACAAGATCGAATCAAAAACTGGCAGTCAATTGAGATCGATTACTGGTATGACAATTACTTTATCATTAACGGAACTCAACGTATTGTAAACTCAGAAAATCTAAACGCAAAGCGTAAAAGAAAGGTCTTCTTTATTAATAAGATAAAATACTAAAAGCTAGAAATGTAATGCTTTAAACGTATGACTGGTGTTCAAATTCCATTCCCACCATAATTTGAAGTTCTCTTCCTCTTTCACGAATCAACTCATCATCCTTATGATAAAACCAACATACTTTAAGGTCAGAATGATTATTTTGAGAGAACATAAAAAGAATCTTGAGCAAATATTTTGACGTAGTAGAGTTGAAATATTGTAAATCTAAATTCAAGGTTGTGCCAGATTTATTTTCCTTCAAATATTGTTGCAACCATTCTAGGATAGGAGTATAAAATGAGGCAGCATCCTCCATGTAAGACTTGCCTATAAAGTCTAACACCTTAGTACTTGCATCCAACGAGATGTATGGTGCATCGTGCTCTTCCTCAATTATTAAATTATCCATTTCACCTAAATCACTTAAAATAAGATGTTACAGCAAAAAACAATCCTCTATGGTCCTCAACAACTTCATATTTCAATTCACCTGCACTTAGTCTAGCCACATCAATCAGACCAACATTCCCACTATCACTATCACTCAACGCACTCTCTCTAAGAGTATGCATATAAAGCGAATCCAACTCACTCCGATCAAGGCTATTCAATTTATCCAAAGTAGACTTAAGTGCTTCACACTGCTCACTTGTCAAATAATTACCTGTAGACAAAGATAAAAAATCACCATCAATAGAAAGTACGAATGAACCAAATTTAATTCCTCGTATTTCAAGACCGTGACGCATCACATTTTGAAAAAGTTCGACGGAAACGTGATATAATTTGTTGAACCTTCCTTTTTGTACCAAATTTGCCTCAACATTTTGTTTTAAAATATTCAGGACTGGGACAATAGTTTCTTTAGTAAAATCACCATTAAAGAAGAATAATACGTTTTCTTTCTGCAATAACTGGTAGAACTTAAAGTTTTCTTCCAGCGAAAGTTTATCTAACTCTTGACCAATAAGTGATCGATCCATTAAGATATCTATCTGCAAGGCAAACCCTTTCTCATCGTTCAATTCACCATTTTCAACATCAAATAGCTTATGTTGTAAAGGTTGTTTTGACTTCCTTGACATTTCAATCAATCCCAGACCAGCTCCACCTTTTTGAGAGATTGTCCCGTTTCTTAAAATATCGATATAATGAGCATTAAGCTCATCGGTACTCATGTTGTCCAATGAACCCAATTTTTCTTTCAAAAATTTTGCTGACTCAAGGTCTACAAAATTGGATGAAAGGATATGCATAAAGGGATCTATGTTCCTTAGGCCAAATACTTCTCGAGAAACTGGATTATTCATTCCGTCCACCAAACCATGTTTTACTAGGTTTTGAAAACTCTCTGCCATTAGGAATCCAAGGCGATTTTTCCCGGTACGATTGGTCAAAGATTCTGACGCACTTCTACCCAGTTCAATCATCATCGTTGTGAATTGATGATCAAAACGCCCCTGATAAAACAAGCTTAGCATGTCACTCTGAAGATAACTTCTGAGCTTGTTCAAGACATTTTTTGAGGTAGTCACCATAGGACAAATATAAGAAATTGTTTAAATAAATCGACAAGCCACCCCTTCAAGTGCTGCAAGCTCATCATAAAGTTCTTTTGAAGGCTCTATTAAACATTTTCTAGAAAACATTCCTAGCTTCATAGTGTTCCCTTCTTCGTCGTTGGCATAAATATCTATTCGGACTGGCTTCTTACCTTTATAGCGCTCCATAATATCATCCAACTCAGATACAGTTTGAGAAGTTAACATCTCGGCAGAAACTCCTAAACGCATACCCTTCGACACTTTTTCCAACACTTCATCTAACAACTCAATAGAGTTTATATCTAGCTGATATTCCTTTGGTCCCTGATAGTCACGACCTCTAAATCTCTCCTTAACTCTCCCTTTAATAAACATGAATACACCTGGGTCCAAATAGCGTTTGTATTCCAAGTAATTATCCTTGAACAGAAAGAACTTATGTGAACCATTATAATCTTCTAATTCGAAAATACCATACTGTTTACCTGCTTTACTTAACATATGGTTGGCACTTGAAACAATTCCGGAAAGAGCAAATTCCCTACCATTCATATCCTCAGTAATAGTCTCTAAATCACTTAAAGTTCCTTTACCATAGAAATCTATCACTAGTCTATGATTGTCCAATGGGTGTCCTGAGATATAAATCCCTACTACCTCACGTTCTAGTTTTAGCTTCTTAATTTCAGGCCAAGGATCAATATCTGGTGGTTTAGGGGCAACCAATGTAGACTCTGATGAATCACCAAACAAAGAATGTTGGTTAGTGTCCGCCTCAGCCTTTAATTTAGCTCCATACTTAATGGCTATCTCAATAAACGTCCCGCCATTAACATCTTCGTAAAAATATTGAGCTCTATGTACTTCAGGGAAACAGTCAAAAGCTCCAGCTTGTGCAAGGCTTTCAAAAGTTTTCTTATTTACGGTTCTCAAATTTACTCGTTTAGCAAAATCGAAGAAGTCCTCATACTCACCGTTTTCGTCTCGCTCTTTAATTATATCTGACACAGCAGCTCCACCTGTTCCTTTAATCGCATTAAGACCAAATCGAATTTGCCCTTGTTCGTTAACAAAGAAATCACTTCGACTTTCGTTTACACTTGGCCCAAGAACATCTAATCCCATTCTTCTGCATTCGTCCATAAAGAACGTAATCGAAGTAATTTGATTCATGTTATTACTCAAAACCGAAGCCATATAAGCCGCTGGATGATGAGCTTTCAAATAAGCAGTTTGATAAGCTACCCACGCATAACACGTAGAGTGAGATTTATTAAATGCATAAGATGCAAATGCTTCCCAGTCTTTCCAGATTTTCTCTAGCTTTTCTTCTGGGTGCCCATTTTCCATTGCCTGGTTGATGAACTGAGGTTTCATCTTTTCCAGAACGTCCTTCTTCTTTTTACCCATCGCTTTACGAAGGACGTCAGCCTCACCTTTAGTAAAGCCTGCAAGCTTTTGAGAAAGCAACATTACCTGCTCCTGATATACCGTAATACCATAAGTTTCCTCAAGGTATTCTTCCATCGCAGGCAAGTCGTATTCTATATTTTCTCTTCCATGTTTACGATCAATAAACGACGGAATATATTCCATTGGACCCGGTCTGTATAGGGCGTTCATGGCAATGAGATCCGCAAAAACCGTTGGTTTAAGGTCTTTGAGGTGTTTCTGCATTCCAGGAGATTCATATTGAAACACTCCTACAGTTTCACCTCTTTGGAATAGCTCATAAGTCACTTCATCCTCCAATGAAAAATGGTCTGGATCAAGTTCAATCCCTTTGGTATCTTTTACAATCTGACATGCATCTTTGATCAATGTCAGTGTTTTAAGACCCAAAAAGTCCATCTTCAAAAGTCCTGCATCTTCCACAACCGAGTTATCGAATTGCGTACAGTACATTTCAGAATCCTTCGCTGTTGCTACCGGAACATAGTTCGTAATATCATCTGGTGTAATAATAACACCACAGGCATGAATCCCAGTGTTACGAAGCGAACCTTCAATCATACGTGCCTGATTGATCACCTCCGCTTCTCTACTATTTCCTTGAGAAATATCAACCAGTTCGGAGATAAGTGCTAAATCTTCACTTCTAAATTTCTCCTTCAGTTCCTTATCGGTTTTACCAAAAATCTTCTTCATGGTAGTTCCTGGAGAAGCAGGAATCAAATTGGCTAATCGACCTGTATCCTGCAAAGGCAATTCCATCACACGACCTGTATCTCTTACAGATGATTTGGCCGCCATTGAACCATAAGTAATAATCTGAGCTACCTGATTAGCACCATATTTATCGATTACATAATCAATAACCTTTTGCCTTCCAACATCATCAAAATCAATATCAATATCGGGCATGGACACCCTTTCTGGATTCAAAAATCTCTCAAAAAGTAGATCGTACTTAATTGGATCTATATTCGTAATAGCAACACAATAGGCTACCGCTGAACCTGCAGCCGATCCACGACCTGGCCCTACGGAAACCCCCATGTTTCTAGCCTCACGAATAAAGTCTTCTACGATCAGGAAGTATCCTGGATAACCTGTATTTGCAATTACTTGAAGTTCAAAATCTAAACGTTCAGCAATATCATCAGTAATTTCACCGTAACGCTTTTTTGCTCCTTCATAAGTAATATGCCTTAGGTAGTTATTTTCACCACGTTTCCCTCCATCCTCTTGATCTCGTTCATCTTGAAAACGCTCAGGAATATCAAAGGCAGGCAATAGTACATCTCTTGCCAGTTTATATTCTTCAACCTTATCAACAACTTCTTGAATATTCAAAATGGCCTCCGGAAGATCTGCAAAAAGTCTTTTCATTTCGTCCGAAGACTTCATGTAAAACTCCTCATTCGGGAATCCATAACGGAACTCCCGTCCTTTCTTTCCGTAATATTTTTTAGGTTTACTCTGATATTCACCGTCCCTTACACACAATAGAATATCATGTGCATTAGACTCTCCTTGGGTGGTATAGTACGTATTATTGGCAGCAATAATTTTCACATCGTGTTGACGTGCCAAATCAATTAGAATTGGATTAACATGCCGTTCTTCCTCAATATTGTGACGGTTTATTTCAATATAAAAATCCTCGCCAAACTGCTCTTTCCACCACAACAGCTCTTCTTCAGCTTTTATTTTACCATCTGTAAGAATCAAATTCGGAACTGGTCCCCAAAGACCTCCCGAAAGCACCATAAGATCCTCCTTATACTTAAGTAAAGTTTCTTTATCAATACGAGGAACATAATAATACCCTTCGGTAAAAGCTTGAGACGAAAGTTTAGCTAGATTATGATATCCTTTCTTATTCTTTGCAAGCAGTACAACTTGATAACCATTATCTTTGAATTGTTTATTGGACTTATCTCCGCAAACATTCATTTCACATCCAACAATTGGAGTTATTTCATTTTTAAGTGCTCCACTTACAAACTGAAATGCTCCCATCATATTTGCATGGTCGGTTAATGCTACCGCTGGCATGCCAAACTCCTTAGCCTTTTTAATCAACGAAGAAGTATCGGATGTAGCTTGAAGAATCGAAAATTGAGAATGACAATGCAAATGGACGAACGTAGCATCAACTAATTCTGGAGGAATCTCTCCAGTACCAGATGTAACTATAGGTTCCTCTTTAACAGCGTCTTCAAGTTTGGCACTCTCTTTAGCCAGATTTAAATGCTTCAATCCAATAGGACGAATTGGATCTGGGTTTTTGGTCTTAAATGCTTCTAAATACCCTGATGCTTGCTTTAATTCTTCCTCGGAATAATTACCCTGCCTAAGAAGTTCAAAGAAACAACGGGTAGTAGCTTCAACATCGGCGGTTGCATTATGTGCCTCTGCAAATTCTTTCCCAAAAAGAAAATGATGGAGCTCACCTAGTTTCGGCAGTTTAAACTTTCCTCCTCGACCGCCAGGGATCTGACATAACTGAGCCGTTTTTTCAGTACAGGTATCAAGGTGAGGCATATTCACCAAATGTGATTCTACTCCTTTTCGAATAAACTCACTGCCTAATACATTAATATCGAATCCTAAATTTTGTCCAACTATAAATTGAGAACGATTTAAGACTTCATTAAACTCGTTAAGTACATCAACAATATCTTTACCTTGAGTTTGGGCAAGTTTATTGGATATACCATGTATTTTCTGGGTATCAAAACCAATTTCATACCCCTCATCTAATGCTACAAGATAATCCTTATGCTCAACGCAATTACCCCATTCATCATGCAACTGCCATGCAATCTGACAGACTTTTGGCCAGTTGTCTATATCCGAAATTGGAGCATTCCAATCCTTGGGAAGACCAGTAGTTTCGGTATCAAAGATTAAATACAATGGTACTCTTTATTAAAAGTTAAAAAACGGGTAACAAAGATATAAATTTTTCTCGGTAGACAGAAGGTTATTTTAAGCCAAGCTCTGACCTTCTAAAAGCTCATCCTATTACTTCAAAAACTTAGTTTTCTCCTTCAAATATGTGGACTTATTAATCAAGTTTCCTCGCTTATCAAACTTCCATAATGCGGTTCCCCAAGTAGTTATTGAAACTGCCTCATTATTTATCGGGTGATGTCTCAACATTAACCAGGTTTCATCCTGATCTTGATTAGATAATAAAACCAACTTTGAAAAGTTAACTTCTGGAACTAAATAATAACTTATCCGATCAATCCGTCCTCCAGATTTCATATGACGAATCGCACACACTCCTTGTGCTTTCTGATCGCGATGATCTTTATACTTTGTATCAAAATTATAAAAAGACATATAATACTGATTATTCAACTCAATGGTCCCAATGAAATGCGTGAGTTTACTGCTAAGTTTTTTCTCGTAAACTGTCTCTATTGAATCATTGGCAAAATGGTATTTATAAGTACCTAAAAATTGAGCCTTCTCCGTTTTTTTTGAGTTAATATATTGAATGGTAGAATCACCAATGATGTGATCACTTGTTCGATCCCCATAAACTTCAATAAACTTTGGCACTTCAATATAACTCGAAGTTCCTAAATCCACTAAATGTCCATTCGAAACAAAAAAAACACTATCCTGGTAATGAAACGTAGGAGCCGACTTCAAAATGGCCCTCTCATACGTTCTTGTCTTATACTTTTTTCTAACTTTTGGTTTTACTAAACCAACAGTCATAAGTTTCACAAGCCCTGCACCCATTTTCCTGTGAATATCAATTACACGAGTTTGTCGGCTCGTCACTTCTTTAAACGTAAATAATTGTTCGCACCCTATCTCAAAGTCGATGAGATACCATAAATCTTTCTTTGGAATTTGATTGTAGTTATCCTTTTCATATTTGGTGAATGCTAATATTACTTTCTTTCCATACTTAATAACTTCTGGAGCTCTCAGAAATTTATGATATGTGCCCTCAATAGGTAAAAAAGAATCTGATCTAAGAGTTTTTAGATTAGCATCAATTAGTCGATAATAAATTGGACAAGGGTATGGTTTCGCTGTTTTATAATCTAGCAATAAAAAAGAATCACGTCCCACAGAATATAGTTCCCAATTACCTGGAACTCGTACAGAATCCTTCAATTTAAAATCCTTATCCCATTTATATATACTACTCCCATTGAATGATTCTCCAATTAATGGGGACATGACCGAAGTTTTCGAAGGAGTAAATCGAATACTAACAAAGCCTTCTGCAACGGGAAACAACTTATCGAAACTCTGCCTAGCCTTACCTTCATAAATGTTTTCAGTAAGAAAATCTTGTGCGCTAACGGAGAAAACACTAGCAATACCCAACAATAAAAATAACAATGTAAACCTAGACCTCATAAGCCCAAGTTAGTAATAACTTTGCAATTAACTTTTGACAGCTTCATTGGAATGAGCTTTTCAGATTTCTAGTTATCGGATTTTCCGCTTGATCCTAGACTATACCTTTCTTGAGACGTGGATCAAAATGAAATGGTTCTACAGATAAAGTTTTTACTTTAGAATAAGACGGGTGCAACGGATTCAAAATGTAATTACAAGCTGTTTCTACAACGCAACTAGGCACTTTAAGGGCAAGAGCCTTCATGGAGTAAACCCACTCTGTACCAATTTCGGATAAAATAGTAGGCGGTGGGTAATTTCTCCAATTGTCAGCTAAATCTTCAATTTTCAATTCAGTTACGGGTACATCTGGTACTTCTATAGTAACCAATACCAAATCTGGCACAAGCATTGGAGGAGTGTTAACTACAATTTCTAATAAAGCAATTTCAACACTTTCTCCTGTATACAGAACCTGTGTGCCTTTTTTATTCCAACGACCACCAAACATAGCGGCTCCTACACCAGATAAATCTGATCCATATTTCTTATTTGCAATTCGGTAAACTATCACCTAACTAATTTTATACTTTTAGCGTTCAATTTAATTTACCAGCTTCATTTCTTATAATTAACGTGCAATTGTACAATATTATATATACTTCCGAAAGAAATTAATTAATATTTAAGGCTAATTATTATTACAATAATTGAATACCAAAAATAGAAAAAGGGTCTAGCAATTGAATTACTACCCCTTTCAATGTTATAAATTCCTGACTTTAGATTCTAAAAAAACACGGACTAGCTATATACTCCGTATTGAATTCTTCCGATCACGTCTTTGACTTTCGATATTCCACCAGGAATACCAATAAGCTCAGCAGGCCTCATACCTCCAAGAGCTTGGTTAGCTAGTTTTAGCCATTGGAAAAAATTTTCTTTTGTGCCAAACACCTCACATCCGAATAAAAACATATCTGTAATTTCGAATATTTTGACGGCATGTTTATTACCTAGAACTTTTTCTTGACTCATCCACCTATATAAAGTAGGCTCAGACGTATCTAAGTATTCTGAAATCTGCTCCATGGAGACATCAAAATACTCTTTAAAGTTTTTTAAGATATTCACACTAATACCATTTGAAGCCAATCGAATAAAGTCGAATGAACTTTCTATCGTAGTATTCACGAATTCTTCCCCTAAAACAATCACCAACTGCTTATAATGGGCCGTGGTAGGCTGGTTAGTAACTATCATATGATAAAATATTTTATTATTTGATACTAAGATAACGTAAGAAAGCTACAAATGGTTGCATATTTCTTTCTTTTTTTTCACAACCCGCCCAATTTAAGCCCTAAAGCCTCATTTTATTTTCATCAGTCGTTAAGGTGACTCATAAATTTATCGGTATTAAAAACAATGTCATCTTCACCTATTTGATCGAAAGGGTTCTCAAGATCTGCTTGAATATTCTCTAGGCTAACCAATATAATGGAGAGTAGTACAGGAATTACAAACTCCAATCCCCAGGACATTTCTTCAGCCTTAAATGCAAAATAAGGCCCATATATAATTGGAACTATTTTGATAAACAGATTACTAAATGAACGTAATGATTTTGGAGTACGATATTGATAGATATGTTTAATCGCCTCAAAAGAGATAATCATTTTTTGTAAATATTGATTAGTTCTAGAGCATTCGCCACTAGACAATCCTTCCCCACGGAGCTCATTCTTTATATAAAGTGAAAACTCTGAAAGACTGTGATACACTTTGGTTTCATTTGATTCAAATTGTTCAAAAGAGTCTGTAAATAAATGCCTGAAGTTCTTCAAAAACGCTTCAATAGTTGACTTCATCTTCACTACATTCTCTGGTTTAGGGTTTTCAAGCCAGTCCCTTGAAACAAAATAAATAGATCTTAAATAACCTTTAATTGCAGCATATTCTCTTAAAGCTGACTCCCGTCGTTTGTAAGCGCCTCCAATGGAAAAAACAATAGGAAATACTACAGACAAGGCTACAATGGTTAATGGAAATTCTGCCTCAAATTTAAAATGGATACAAACGGCCGTTGAAAGAACTGCTAAACCTGAAATAACTATAGATTGCAGGTTTACTAACTTAGAAACTTGTCTCAATAAATACGTCATGACTACATAATAAAAAAACAAGATATGAGAATTCCGTAAATAAAAAAAGAGGCTTCTTTCGAAGCCTCTTTTACGTTTATAATTCAGGTGGTAATTAGCTACCGCATGAAACACACCCATCTGGATCATCCAGTGAGCACTGCATTGCTTGCATTTGTTGTTCTTTAAGACTCTCGGCAGATGTCTTTGCAAGCTTTGAAGAATCAACTGTAAACTTAATCGCATCAGCTGCTGCTTTAGTTCTTAAGTAATACATACCTGTTTTAAGACCTCTTTTCCAAGCATGGAAGTGCATTGAAGTTAGTTTACCAAAGTTTGGATTCTGCATATGAATATTCAAACTCTGACTTTGACAGATATATGCACCACGATCAGCAGACATATCAATCACTCTCTTCTGGCTAATCTCCCAAACTGTTTTGTAAAGATCTTTTATGTTTTGTGGGATACCATCAATTTCTTGAACGGATCCATTAGCAGCAATAATCAATTGCTTCATATCATTGTTCCACAACCCAAGTTTGATTAAGTCTTTAATCAAGTGTTTGTTTACAACGATAAATTCACCAGACAATACTCTTCTTACATAAATGTTTGAAGTGAATGGTTCAAATGCCTCATTGTTACCCAAAATCTGAGCTGTAGAAGCTGTTGGCATTGGAGCTAACAACAATGAGTTTCTAATACCATGCTGTATAACATCCGCTTTCAACTGATCCCAATCGTATCTTCCTGAATCCGGAGCAACACCCCACATATCAAATTGGAAAATACCTTCAGAAGCTGGAGAACCTTCAAATGTTTCGTAAGGCCCATCAACTTTCGCCATATCCTTAGAAGCGGTCATAGCTGCGAAGTAGATGGTTTCAAAGATATCTTTGTTCAACTGAGTTGCTTCTTCAGAATCGAATGGCATTCTCAACATTACAAACGCATCTGCTAATCCTTGAACTCCAATTCCTATAGGACGATGTCTCGTATTAGAGTTACGAGCTTCTTCAACTGGGTAGTAATTGATATCAATTACTCTATTCAAGTTCTTAGTTACTGTATAAGTAATATCATATAATTTTTGATGATCGAATTTACCATCGATGATATACTTAGGAAGTGCAATAGAAGCAAGGTTACAAACAGCTACCTCATCTGGAGATGTATACTCGATAATCTCAGTACAAAGGTTAGAAGACTTGATTGTTCCAAGGTTCTTCTGATTAGACTTCATATTTGCTGCATCTTTATACAACATGTATGGAGTTCCTGTTTCTGTTTGAGACTCAAGAATAGCAAACCAAAGATCTTGTGCTCTTACGGTAGTTCTTGCTTTTCCTTCTCTTTCGTATTTTTCGTACAATCTTTCGAAATCAACACCATAGGTATCCTGAAGACCTGGACATTCGTTTGGACAGAATAAAGACCATTCCTCATCTGCTTCTACTCTTTTCATGAATAAATCTGGAGTCCACATAGCGTAGAATAAATCTCTAGCTCTAAGTTCCTCTTTACCATGATTCTTTTTCAAGTCAAGGAATTCGAATACATCTGCATGCCAAGGCTCAAGATAAATTGCGAAAGCACCTTTTCTTTTACCTCCTCCTTGATCTACATACCTCGCTGTATCGTTAAATACACGCAACATAGGGATAAGACCATTTGAAGTTCCGTTAGTTCCTTTAATATAAGAACCTTTAGCACGAATATCATGCACGTTGATCCCTATTCCACCTGCAGATTGAGAAATCTTAGCAGTCTGCTTCAATGTAGAATAAATACCATCGATACTATCTTCTTTCACGCTTAACAAGAAACAAGAAGAAAGTTGTGGTTTTGGAGTACCTGCATTAAATAGTGTAGGAGTTGCATGAGTAAACCACTTCTCCGACATTAATGTATAAGTTTCAATAGCTGCGTCGATATTGTTTGAGTGAATACCAACCGCTACTCTCATTAACATATGTTGAGGACGCTCTGCAATCTTACCGTCAACTTTCAATAAATAAGACTTTTCAAGTGTCTTAAATCCAAAATAGTCGTAAGAATAATCTCTTGTATAATCTACAGCTGCATCCAAACGTGCCGCATTATTTCTGATTACTTCATAAATATCTGTTGCGATCATAGAAGCATTCTCGCCAGTTATAGGGTCTATATATGTATATAGACGCTTCATGGTATTAGAGAATGACTCACTAGTAGTCTTATGCAAATTAGAGATTGCAATACGGGCAGCTAAAACTGAATAATCTGGGTGTTGAGTAGCTTTAGTAGCACAAATTTCCGCAGCTAGGTTATCTAATTCTACGGTAGTAACTCCATCATAAAGACCATCGATTACCGCTCTTGAAATCTCGATTGGAGAAACGAATTGCATATTAAGCCCATCGCAAAGTTTTTCGATTCGTGCCGTAATTTTATCAAACTTTACGGATTCTCTTCTACCGTCTCTTTTAATTACAAACATTTGTGTGGTGTTGTGTTAAGTTAGTTAATACTTTCTTTAATTATATTTAATATTATAATGAACGATCTAAAACAGGTCTTGTTGCCAAAAATTGCAACTCAAACAACTCAACCTATAATTTCTCGTTAAAAATCTTCGTCAAAACTGATTCTTTGGTTTTTACCTGCATTCATTACTCCTGCTTTCTGGTATTCAGCAACTCTCTTTTCGAAGAAAGAAGTCTTACCTTGTAATGAAATCATTTCCATAAAATCAAATGGATTTGTAGCGTTATACACTTTCTCACATCCTAATTGAACTAGTAGTCTGTCTGCCACAAACTCAATATACTGAGACATTAGATTAGAGTTCATACCAATTAATGAAACTGGTAATGCATCTACTACAAATTCCTTTTCTATTTCTACTGCATCAGTAATAATACCAGTAATTCTCTCTGTAGGCACTTTATTCACTACATGATCGTTGTGCAGCATACAAGCGAAATCACAGTGTAATCCTTCATCACGCGAAATCAACTCATTGGAGAATGCCAAACCAGGCATCAACCCTCTTTTCTTCAACCAGAAAATCGAGCAGAAACTTCCTGAAAAGAAAATCCCTTCCACTGCAGCAAAAGCAATAAGACGCTCTGCAAAATTGTCGCTTTCAACCCATTTCAACGCCCAGTCAGCTTTTTTAGCTACACATGGTATTGTATCTACTGCGTTGAACAATTTATCTTTCTCTCTACTATCCTTTATATAGGTATCAATCAATAAAGAATATGTCTCAGAGTGAATGTTCTCCATCATCACTTGGAACCCATAGAAAAACTTAGCTTCTGGATATTGAACTTCCGATAAAAAGTTCTCTGCTAAATTCTCATTTACGATCCCGTCACTTGCAGCAAAAAACGCAAGTACGTGAGAAATAAAATGACGTTCACCATCAGTTAAATTGTTCCAGTGAGTCAGGTCTTCAGATAAGTCAATTTCCTCAGCAGTCCAAAAACTTGCCTCAGCCTTTTTATACATCTGCCAGATGTCATCATGCTTAATAGGAAAGATCACAAAACGACCTTTGTTTTCCTCTAATATTGGCTCTAGTTGACTCATAGTGTAAATACGTCTTTATTCCTGCAAAAATTAATAGTGGAGAGTGTTCCAAAATCGCTTACAAAAGTGGGCAAAAACATTCAGTTATGCAAGAGTAAAACAAGTCATCTTTATAAAATGCAATTTTGTTATCCACAATTAATCACATTTCACAAAATACTATATAACAACCAGTTAACTTTATTTCAACAAAGTTATCCACAATTTGAAAGTTGTTAAAATGTTAATATGAAGCGTTTGTTAAGTTTTGCACAGAACAAAAAAAAGTTGAAAGAATACAAAAGGTATTTGAGACACTAATCAGAGAGAGCAAAAACGACAAAAAAAATGCCAAAATATGTAGTAAATCTGTTTATTATTTTTAATACGAAATAGTCTCAAAAAAATATCTGATTCCAGAAATTATTCATTAACTTTATAGGCTCACTTCTTTACTTATTTTGAGTTCATTTCGAACCAACATCAGCCCTATCAAACTTTTATGGAAGAGAACTATTTAAATAGCGCAATCAAGCAATTTGAATACTACAAGGCACTTGGCGATAAAACTTTCTCTCAATTAGGAGATGAGGATTTATTTTGGCAATTCAATCCACAGAGCAATTCAATAGCAATTACAGTTAATCATTTATGGGGCAATATGCTTTCTAGATGGACCGACTTTCTTACTACTGATGGTGAAAAGAAATTCAGAAATAGAGATCTTGAATTTGAATCTGTTATAAAGACAAGAATTGAATTAGTAGAAAAATGGGAAGAAGGCTGGAATTGCCTGTTTTATACTCTTTCGATCTTGAATAAAGATAATTTTAACACAAAAATTTACATAAGAGCTCAAAGTCATACAATTACCGAAGCTATCAACCGACAGATGATGCACTATGCATATCATGTAGGACAAATTGTATATATCGGAAGGATGCTAAAAGGTGAAGATTGGACTAGCTTATCTATTCCTAAAGGAGCTTCAAAAGAGTTCAATAAAAATAAGTTTTCACAGGGCAAACACGATGGTCATTTTACTGATGACATTAAGTAATCTCAGAACTATGCTGAAAACACCAATGAACAACCACTGTATAATATTAGTACTGGCGCTTACTATCTTATATGGTTGCACACAAGAAATCACTACCAATACTATAACTAATGCTCAAACCGACACTATAACTACTTCACATGAAATTGAAGATCGCTATATTAAATACAATGAACATGACCATACTATTAAAAGAATAGCAAACAAATATTCAATCGATTGGACTCTTGTGAAAGCAATCATTATTAAGGAGTCACATTTTGACCCTAACTATATCTCCTCAACGGGAGCAATTGGACTCATGCAACTAATGCCAAGAAAAGGTTCTTACTTTAGTGATTCATACAAAGGCTTCACCAATGCAAGGAGGCAAACTAGAAATAAAGTAGGTCAACGTATATATAATGGAAAGAAAGATATTGAATGGGCAACTCAGTACAGATCAGAATTAGATTCCATATTCACTAAATACAAAAATGACACTTCTAACTTATATAGTATAGATCAGCGATTCAATGTTTCTTGGAATATAAATTCAGGAGTTGAACAGTTTGCCAACGACTTTTACTATTTTAAGAAAAGAGGTCACGGAACATACGGAAGTCGCATTTATGCGTTGGCTGCCTACAATGCAGGAAGAGGTGCAGTAGTAAGAAGCAAGGAAAATGGTAAACTAGATAAAATACCTATTAATAGACAAACTGAATTATATGTTGGGCTTTTAGAGAGAATTTATTCAGAACTAAAATTACATGAGGGCCTAATCAATGAAACAAATGACTGGGTTCTTAAACTTTAAAGACACGTTATCTGAAAAACTTTTTCCATCATTCTTTGCTAACTAAATAAATACTATTACTTTTGCAGTCCGAATTTAAGTTAAGGCACAGAAATGTACGCAGTAGTAGATATCGCAGGACAGCAATTCAAAGTTGAGAAAGATAACTTTGTATATACTCATCGTCTTGAAGGTGAGGAAGGTAGCAAAGTAGAGTTTGATCGTGTACTTCTTACTGACAACGACGGTAACGTTAGCGTTGGTACTCCTTTAGTAAAAGGGGCAAAAGTAACAGGTAAAATTGTTTCTCACTTGCAGGATGATAAAGTAATCGTTTTCAAGAAGAAAAGAAGAAAAGGTTACCGTAAGAAAAACGGTCACAGACAAGCATTGACCAAAGTATTAATTGAAAGCATCGCTTAATTTTAGAAGCGTAGTTTAATAAATTTTAAAACAACAGAATTATGGCACATAAGAAAGGAGCCGGAAGTACTGATAACGGAAGAGATTCTAATAGTAATCGTCTAGGTGTAAAAATTTACGGAGGTCAAGGAGCTTTAGCTGGAAACATTATTGTTCGTCAGCGAGGAACTAAGCACCACGCTGGCAAAAATGTTGGTATTGGAAAAGACCATACTCTTTTTGCACTAGAGACTGGTATCGTGACTTTCAAAAAAGGTAAGAATAATAGATCCTTTGTTTCAGTTGAACCTGTGGATTAATTAATAGTTTGAAGTAAGTAAATAAGTTTCGAAAGAGCCACTGGTGAATAACTGGTGGCTTTTTTGTTTTAATAAAGCATATTTTTCTTATATTAGATATATGCTTCCCTCTATTGCTCATAAGAAGGTTTTTACCAAAATCGCAACGTGCTATACCTACTCAGTGATATCTCGCATTTCCACGTTCTTATGTCTATTAATTATATTTCAAAACATTTCTGGTCAAATTGTACTCAATGATCAAGTTTCACAGGAGGAACAAGTTAAAGCTTTGGAAGGTCCTGGGGTACAATTTTCTAACATACAAATTAATTGCCCTGGTAGGGAAGAAAGTCAAATGGGACTATTCGACGCTTCAAGATCTAACTTAGGTATTGCCAACGGACTTGTTCTTACTAACGGATACATCTCCCTAATTAAAGGTCCCAATAACGAAAAAAATGAAGGGAGCGATTTAGCACTTCCTGGAGACCTAGACCTTACTAATCTTCTAGTAGATTCCCTGACGACCAAAGATGCATGCATCGTTGAATTCGATCTAATCACCATGGGAGATTCACTAAATTTTGAGTACGTTTTTGGCTCTGAGGAATACCCAAACTTTGTTTTTAAAAAACCAGATGTATTTGGCTTCTTCATTTCTGGCCCTGGCATTAACGGTACATTTTCCAATAACTCAAAAAACATAGCTCTTGTTCCAAACACCAATACTCCTGTTTCGGTTAGTTCTATCAACAATGGAATCGAAAACATTGGCCCATGCCAGAATTGTGAGTATTATGTTGCAAATGGAACAGGCATAGAGGAAGATCCAGAATACACGTTGGATTCAGTTATTCAATACGACGGTTTTACTACTCCATTAATTGCTGTTAGTGAAGTTCAGACTTGTCAGAATTATCACATCAAACTTGCCATTGCCGACGCATTAGATCACATCTTAGATGCTGCCGTATTTATAAAGAGTAATAGTTTTGTAAGTAGTCCAGTTAAATTTGTTGTTCAATCACCCATATATGAAGGCTGTAAAAACGGCATTATTAAGATCATTCGAAAAGATACTAGCTATAATGTTCCAATAGAACTTTTTCTATCTTTCAATGGTACCGCTCAACACAATGTAGATTATCAATTGGTAAATGAAACAGGTCAACCAGTAATCCCAGACAACCAATTCACTTTAGCCCCCAATGAGGATACACTCATTCTCAGAATATCTGCAGTTGCAGATGGAATTATAGAGCAAGAAGGCGAAAGTATTACAGTAAATTTCGAATCACTAGATTGTCATGATGAAAGAGTCAACATAAAGTCTTTGGAGTTGTTAATTTATGACGAATTAAATGTTGAAGTACCAGATACGATTATTTGTTTGGGCGAGACAGCAAAAGTGGAAGCACAAATTGATGAAGAAGTGACGTATTTTTGGAATAATTCTCAAACCAAAGGATCAAATACATATATAGAATCACCTCTTACTACGGTCTTCTACACTGTTTATGTTGAAGACGAAAATGGATGTTTCGGGTCAGACACGGGTGAAATTTTTGTAATTGATTCTTCTAATTACTATATAACAATAGAACATGATTCTTCAGATTACTTAAAAGTATGGTTCAACTCGAACGCAACGGAAGATTCTATTGCTGAAAGTATAAGTTGGGTTCTAAAAGACAGCAACAACATTGCTTTAACATCTCTACAAGCTCATGAGTTTAACTATCTCTTCCTAGGCCCAGGTAAGTATGAAGTTTCAGCATATATAACACCGGTTAATTCATTAACGTGTCCCTTTAACTTATCCAAAGAGGTCATAATCAGAGGTGTTCGTATCCCTAACATTATAACTCCCAACAACGACGGGCTAAATGATTATTTTACAGTAATTGGTCTTAATAATTACAGTCTATACATCTCAAACAGATACGGCAAAAGAGTATACTCTTCGGATAGATACTTCGATGATTTTAATGGAGATGAACTAGCAGATGGCCTTTATTACTATTCAATTCTCTCCAAAACGGGACTCAAATTCAAAGGATGGTTTGAAATAATAAGATAATACAAAATCACCACAACACCTCTGGTATTTTTATATACGTAATAAATTGATATTTTTGTCTGCCCTATTTTTTGATTAACAGGGTAGGTATAGACGACTAAACAAAATAACCATGTACGGAAAATTGCAACAACAGCTTCAAGACGAACTTAAAGAAATCGACGAAGCAGGATTATACAAAAGAGAACGCATTATCACTTCTCCTATGGGAGCTGATGTTAAGGTAAGCACTGGTGAAGATGTTATCATCATGTGTGCTAATAACTACCTAGGGCTATCTTCTCATCCAAAAGTGATCGAAGGAGCCAAAAAGGCACTAGATACTCATGGTTATGGAATGTCTTCCGTGCGTTTTATCTGCGGAACACAAGATATTCACAAAGAGCTAGAGAAAAAGATTTCTGACTTCCTTGGTATGGAAGACACCATATTATATGCTGCTGCATTCGATGCAAACGGAGGTGTTTTTGAACCTTTGTTTGGCAAAGAAGATGCAATCATTTCAGATGAATTGAATCATGCTTCTATCATTGATGGAGTAAGGCTTTGTAAAGCTGCTAGATATCGCTATAAGAACAGCGACATGGCTGACCTTGAGGCTAAATTGATCGAAGCACAAGCACAACGAAACAGAATCATCGTAACCGATGGAGTTTTCTCAATGGATGGTTATGTGGCAAAACTTGATCAAATCTGTGACCTTGCTGATAAGTATGATGCTTTAGTAATGGTAGATGATTGTCATGCCACTGGCTTTATCGGGAAAACTGGAAGAGGAACACACGAGCACAATGGTGTAATGGGAAGAGTAGACATTATTACTTCGACACTAGGAAAAGCTCTTGGTGGTGCTATGGGTGGGTTTACTTCTGGTAAGAAAGAAATCATCGACATGTTAAGACAAAGAAGTCGCCCTTATTTATTTTCAAATTCACTTGCTCCTGCCTTGGTTGGTGCTGCGAATGAGGTTTTTGATTTATTAAGTGGCTCAACTGAACTAAGAGACAAACTTGAAGACAATACAAACTACTTTAAAGAAGGAATCCGTAAAGTAGGTTTAGAAATCTTGGATGGAGATTCGGCTATTGTTCCTGTAATGTTATACGATGCAAAATTGGCTCAAGAGTTTGCAGATGAGCTCCTGAAGGAAGGTGTTTATGCAATTGGCTTCTTCTACCCTGTTGTTCCAAAAGAAAAGGCTAGGATCCGTGTTCAACTTTCTGCAGCACATGAAAAAGAACATTTAGATAAAGCTATTGCAGCTTTTGAAAAAGTAGGAAAGAAACTTGGTGTAATTTAAGTCACTCGGTACCAAGCAACGGTTTTTCAATCGACTTGGTCTTGATACTGAAAAAGATATAAAATTAGAAATATGATCAATTTTAAGAATTCAACTTTATTAATTGCTTTAATAAGCACACTTCTGTTTGCTTGTAACTCGTCAAATCAAACTACTGATCAGGACGATCCAGTGGAAGAAGCTAATCAAGACAAGCAATTGATGCTTACTAAGATCGACAGTCTTAATAAAGCCATGTTGGAGATTTACAACTCCTCTGGTACGCCGGATATTAAAACGGCAATGTACGCAGTTCAAAATTACGAATACTTCGCGCATGACTACCCAGAGGATCCGTTGGCAGGTCAATATCTAATGAAAGCTGGTGAGATCTATGAGAACGTAATTCACGACCGTGAGCGTGCGATAAGAAGGTACCAATCTGCATTCTTACATGAATCAGAATTTGAAACTAAACCAATGGCATTATTCCGTTCTGCAAATTTGTATTCTGAACTTGGAGATACTTCAAAGGCTATCAAGAGTTTTGAAATGTTCATTGAAAAGTATCCAAAGCATGACTTCGCTGATGATGCTGAACAAATGATAAAAATCACTCGTATTGGGATGGACGAGTTTATTAAACAAGCTCAACAAGAAGTTCAATAGAACGATAAAGAAAAAAGTTTAAGAGCCCTGAAATTTATAATCGGGGCTTTTTTTATGCAATTTCACCACATCTTTTCTAGAACAACGGATCAAGCGGAAAGCTTGTAAAGAAATAACATTTAAGTGCTTTTTTTGTTTATTAGAGCTGAAAAAAAATGCGAAATCCGAAACTGGAAATCTGAAAAGCCCATTCTAATGAATATTAGAGTCGTTTTCAGATTTCAGGTTTCAATTTTCTTATTTGCAATTAATTTATGAAAGAAATGAATTCCCCAGAAACTCGCATTGATACAGAGTAACACTTGCTTTCGGCTCAATCTGGTTGTCTTGACAAAATCGTTCCTAAAGCACAGTACTTCTTCTTCACCTTACGTTTTGAACTTACTTAACCATCCAACTGTTTAAAATAACGGAACATGTAAAGAATTAAGTTAACCATGGGAAAAGTAAAATTAACCTTCGCAACTGTTTTAGCTATTGTATTCATGAGTTGCAATGCGCAACAATCGAAAAGTGAAAACAACAAAGATTATTCGGAATTAGATAATTATACCACTGCCTATTTTGCAGCGGGGTGTTTTTGGTGTGTAGAAGCAGTTTTTGAAAGTGTTGAAGGGGTTAAAGAGGTGGTTTCAGGTTATTCAGGAGGAGATGAATTAAACCCCACATATCGACAGGTTGGCTCTGGTGCAACAGGACATACCGAATCAGTAAAAGTATATTACGACCCAAAAGTAGTGAGCTACAATACTTTACTCAAGGTTTTTTATGGATCACATGATCCTACAACGGTAAATGGACAACATCCTGACTATGGGACTCAATATCGATCGGCTATCTTTTATCAAAATGACACGGAAAAAATGTTAATCCGTGAGTTCATTAAAAAACTGGAAGATTCAAAAGAGTATAACGCTCCAATCGCTACTGAAGTTGTTCCCTTTGAAAAATTTTGGCAGGCAGAAGATTATCACCAAGATTATGAAAGGCTAAATCCTGATAACCCTTATGTACAGAGCGTATCTATACCTCGCTTAAAAAGATTTCAGAAGAAGTTTCCTGAATTATTGAAAGAAGATCACAAATAAAGTAATTACCCTCTGGTAAACATCAGGTTATCTTCAGAAGACAGTTTATCGTTAAACTCATAACCTTCCATGTTAAACCCTTTGAGATCATCGATAGACTTTGGGTTTTGAGTAATAACATAGCGCGCCATTAACCCGCGTGCGCGTTTGGCAAAAACCATGATAGCTTTATAATCTCCGTTTTTAAATTCTTTAAAGTTGCATGTGATTATACGAGACTTCAATTTCTTCTTATCCACAGATTTGAAGTACTCATTGGATGCTACATTTACAAGAATATCATCTCCTTGCTCTTCCACCGCCTGATCAAGCGCTGTAACAATGTCCTTCTTCCAAAATTCGTACAAGTTTTTTGCTCTACCTGCACCAAATTTAGTTCCCATCTCCAAACGATAAGCCATAATATTATCCAACGGACGCAACAAACCATAGAGACCTGATAATATACGAAGGTGTTTTTGAGCCGATTCTATCTGTTGATCATTGAATGTGTAAGAGTCTAAACCTCTGTAAGCCTCGCCATCAAAAGCAAATAACGCTTGACGAACTTTATCTTCAGGAAAAGGCTGCTCCCACTCTTGAAAACGATTAAAATTCAATTCTGAGATAGCCTCACTAACACTCATTAGGTTGCCGATTTTCTTCGGAGAAAGCTTTTTTAATTTGTTAATCAACTTCTGAGAACCATCTAGCATCTCTGCTTCTGAAAAAGCTGAAGTAGGTACTGATGTCTCAAAATCCAACTTTTTGGCTGGTGAAAGTATTGCTAACATAATCGTAATCTGTAGTTCAGTAATTTAAGTTGTAAATATAACCTAAAAGGCAAAAATATGGTTCCCCATGCAATTGCTTTTCTTACCAATTTTGAAATGGGTGATTAACCAGATAAGCATTGAAATATCTATGGTCCATCGAAACTTCTTTAGTTACCCATTCAGGGAGTTCAAATTCTTCTTCTTCAGAATTAAGCTCAATTTCTGCTAACAAAAGTCCATCATTTCCTCCATGAAACACATCAACCTCCCAAATATGACGACCAAATTTTATTTCGTATCGAGTTTTATCAATGACATGATCTCCCAATTCTCGAATCATTTGTTCTGCCTCATTTTTTGGAATTTCATATTCAAACTCAAGTCTGGAGATTCCATCTGTCTTACCTTTGATGGTTAGAAAGCCCTTTTCTCCTTTTATCCGTACACGTACAGTTTTTTCTTTTTCGTTATGTAAATATGCTTGAACGATGGGTTTACCTACTGGTTTCTCTAAAGCCTCCCACTTTTCGGCATTAACTAAGAATTTT
>JAHDFW010000020.1 GCA_020627945.1 Cytophagales bacterium | reverse complement strand
AAAAAAAAGCCTGACGTTAGTCAAGCTTTTCTATTGTAATGATTTATAATTCCTAGAATTCGCCTCTTCTATAACGACAATTTCCATTATTGTTAATCACTACTCTCTCATACCTTTGTACTTTAAGAATTTCTGGACAAGGCTCTAATGGTTCGCAATCTCTCACATAGCTAATATCTACATACTCCGAAACGTACGGCGGATCTGGTTGAACCAAATAATTGATTGGAGTAGTTGAAATTAGATTTACTTTCCAACCTTGCGCTTCGCAGTTGTTAATTTGTGCTGCAAGATAACCTGAGTTTTGACAATCTGCAGGCACCAAAGTTTGCGCGTTCATTGCAACCATGCTTCCTAGAGCAAGAGCTGCTGTTAAAATTAGTTTTCTCATTATTTAAATAGTTTAGTTTAACATTATTTAAATATAAGGAAAATAATAACATTAAGAAATCAAAAGCAACAAAATATTAGGGCAAATAATGGATAGTGAAATCACATTTAGTTGAAGTCTCCTCTCAACTTACGATATCTTTTTCTGGCCTCGTTTACAAAAACACTTCCTGAGTAATTCAATAAGATTTGTTTGAAGTATTCTCGCGCACTATCATTGTCTTTTAGGTATGTTTGAGTAATCACACCCATTTGAAAAAGTGCATCGTCAGCCAATACATCATCAGCATAAGATTTTTGAATTTTAGCAAGTGTAGAAACCGCTTTTTCATACTTACCCATCTTCAGATAAATCTCTGATTGCTTCCAATAAATTTCATCGACCAACGCGTGATCTGGGTACTTAATCAGTAACCCATCCAAGGTGTTAATTGCTTCATTGAGCTTATTCTGAAACAGCATTAACTCTACTTTAGCATATGCTGCAAGCGCATCGTAAGAGGTATCTAATCCAGAATTATCTTGAATGAATACATGAAGATCAATTGCATCATTTGATATTTCTTTGGTGGTAGCCTCTTTCAAAATACTTAAGTGCGATGCCGCAAGTTCAAATTCACCAATGTAATAAGATAGTTTGGCTCCTTTAAATTTAGCTCTATGGGCCAAAGGACTAAATTTATTCTCTTTTTCAACTTGACCATAAATCAATATTGCCTCCCAGGGTTCGTCTTTCAAAACATAAATGTCACCCAACACCAATTTTGATTCGGCTATCAATTCTTTATTTACACCACTCACTTTAGTAAGTGTATTAATAAGTTCAATTGCCTTGTCTTTCTCATCCAAATAAAATGCGTGTAACTTTGCCATTCGTTTTAGCACATGTGCGTTGGAATACAAAAGACCAAATTCATCAATTATGGCCTGATAATCTGCAATCAATGAACGAACTGCTGGGGTATCTATTGGAAAACTATTTTTCACTAACTCTTCCTTGGATACCACTAATTTGCTTCTAGCCTCTTTATAATAACTTCCATCTGGGTATTTATCAATCAAATACTGATAGGCATTCCTTGCGGTCTTATGATCCTTGTTTTTACGGCTTACATTACCAACTTCCAATACTTTTTTTCCACTCGATTTACTTTTACGGTCCAACGCTTTTGCTTGAAACAATGCATTTTCAAAATCCTTTTTCTGATAATAAGTCCAGATCAGCATATTCAAATACTTTTCATTAGAATTCTGATTCTGCACCTTATCTAAAAGGGTTAATTCGAGTGTATCATAGTCTTGCACGTCATAGAGTCGTTGCAGCGTATTTTGGCTATAATTTAATGAAACAAGATTAAGTTCAAGTCCTTCTAGTAAATGATTAGTAAGCTTTTCTTTTTTTCCGGTGTTATAATAAATATTGGTAAGGTTCACATAGAAGCTTGAGTTGCTGGTTTCTCTAAAGCCAAACTTGTATGCTTTCTCTGCGTAATCATACAAATCATATTTTTCAAACCTCTTTCCTGTTTGTTTTATGTAGAAGTTGCCATCTGGCAAGTTTTCTATCAGCTTATCAAAATACTTATATGCTTGTTCTTTGTTACCGCGCTTATAATCAACTACCCCTAGATCAACTTTATAGGAATAATTAGTCTTAAGCACTTTTATCCCCTTCTTACATAGTTGCTCAGCCCGATCATAGTCCTGCACATAAAAAAGGCATTTCAAATAGTTATCATAGATGGCAGGAATCTTTTTCTGATCCTTGGAAATCTTATCGTAATAAGCCATTGCCTTATGATATTCTCCATTTCGGTAATATTCATTAGCCAATTGCAAATCCTGAGCTTTAATAACTAGAGTCATTAAGCAAAATAATGCAACTAAGAGACACCGCAAATTAACAATGGAACTATGACGATTTAAATAGATCAATATAATAACTAATTCGTTTTAATATTCTACTTCAAAAATTAATCCAACATTTTCAGTATGGTAACGGCTGCTTCTGTTCCTTTATTGCCATGCTTACCTCCGGATCTATCTTTTGCTTGCTGGTGATCATTTGTGGTAACTAATCCAAAAATTACAGGTTTATCGTATTTAAGACTAACCTGAGTAAGACCATTGGCCACAGCCATATTGATATAATCATCATGCTTGGTATCTCCTTTAATAACACATCCTAAACATATTACACCGTCAATTTCTTCATGCTTCGCAAAACATTGTGCTCCAAAACTAAGTTCAAATGATCCAGGCACAAGTTTAACTTCTATGTGGTTTTCCCAAACACCATATTTCAAAAGGGCCTCTTTAGCGCCTTCCAACAACGGTCCTGTAATATCCTCATTCCACTCTGAAACCACTATTCCAATCTTCTTTCTGGAATAGTTTCCAGTTGGTTCAGAATTAAACTCACTCAGGTTCTTTAATGATGATGCCATAGGTAAATTTCTGCTTGACGAGATAAATTATTAATACGCTAAAATAACCTTTAATCTTGAATCAATTACGTTCTTACCTAATTTAAATTTGTGTTTCTACCATTTAAAATTAAGGTATAAAAAAAACCACCTTCGTGCTGAAGGTGGTTTATATTCTAATTTTTTAAAATAATTAGTCAGGTAAGCTTATCGCCACCTCAATTTTCTTACATTTTACTCTCTGCCAATGCTTTATACTTTTTAGCATCGTTATATTCTACAGACGTTGGGTAATCATTAATGATACGCTCATAAGTTGCAACTGCACCACTGTAATCTTGATTCCCTTCTTGAGCAATAGCCAATTTCATTAAGTAAATAGGCGTATAATATTTGTTCTCGTTAGTAGAACATGCTTTTTTGTAATTAGAAATTGCCTGATCTGCATTGTTCAACTCTGAATGAGCATCACCAATTAAAGCATACTTACGAGCCTCAAAAATCAGGTCATCAGTACTAAAATTCCCTAAGTATTCAACTGCGTCTTCAAAGTCTCCTTTCTTAAGGTAAGCAACTCCCGCATAAAAATTAGCAAGATTACCTGCTTTTGTCATACCAAATTCATCTGCAATTTCTACAAACCCTAGGTTATCTCCTTTTCCATTAAGCGCGCTCTCCAAAGAATCCGCTTCGAAGAAATACTGAGCTTGATACATTTCAGCTAATGCCTCTTGTTCTTTTTCTTCAGTAGCATATCTCAAACCACCAAGGTTAAAACCTCCCATAGTGGTAACTAAAAACCAACCACCTAATAATAAAATAGCAAGTCCACCTAAAACATATGCGAGCATGTTTGAGTTATCTCTCAAAAATTCCTCTCCTTTTGATAATTGTTGGGCTAATGCTTCAGAACTTTCCAGTAGTTCTAAGTCGTTGTCCTTACTTTTCTTCTGTTTTGCCATTATAGTACAAATTACATTTGTTCTTAACCTGTTTCTTTAACACAACTTAACTAGTTCTTGATAATGATCTTCCAAGCCCCTAAATTTGTGTTTTCCTGCCCCCTCTTAAATGTGAAGAGCATAACAAGGCGCGAATATACAGAAAAGATTTAACCCGAACGAATGCGAATTGAAAAATTATATTTGTCTAACTTTAAAAATTACGAAGAATTAAACCTTCGTTTCGTACGACAAATAAATTGTTTCGTAGGTGACAATGGAAGTGGAAAAACAAACGTCCTAGATTCTCTATACTACCTCCTTCTCACCAAAAGTGCATTGAACACTGATGTTCAGTTAATTCGAAAAGACCAAGATCATTTTATTGCTACTTCTCATTTAGAATTAGAGGAGCAAGAACATTTTATTTCAAGTAGTCTGCATCGCGGCAAAAAGAAACAATTTCTACTCAATAAAGAACCATATAAAAAACTTGCGGAGCACATAGGTAAATTTCCAGCAGTAATGATTTCACCTTACGACAACGCTTTGATTCATGAGGGTAGCGAAGGGCGACGTAAATTTTTTGATGGGATAATTGCACAAACGGATAATGAATACCTTCCATTGCTTTTTAAATACAACAAAATTCTAAAGCAACGAAATGCCATACTAAAACAACATTTAGAAAGTAGATATCTGGACAAAGACCTGCTTTGGAGTCTTGATAAACAGTTAACGCCGTTAGGCAATCAAATTCTAGCTAAACGGGCTGAATTGATAAAATACTTTACTCCTATTTTCGAAAAAGATTATGGCCACTTAACGGATCAAAAAGAGCATATTAGCATCACGTACGATTCGAAGTTACTAGCTACTGATTTCAAAGATCTGCTAGTAGATAGTTTTGAAAAAGATAAGATTCTGGGTCGAACCAATGTTGGTGTCCATAAAGACGACTATATCTTTGAAATAAACGATATGTCATTGAGCAAGTTTGGAAGTCAGGGGCAACAAAAATCGTATATTATGGCGCTTAAATTTGCTAACTACAAGATTATAGAAGATAAGAAAGGGTTTAAGCCCATCTTATTACTAGATGACATCTTTGACCGTATGGATGGAAAACGGATTGGAAAGTTTGTCGAAATGGTAGAGTCTGGACAATTTGGGCAGGTTTTTATTTCTGACACGCATGAGGAACGAATTCAGGATCTTTTTTGTAACATCCCAGATAAAATGAGTATTTTTAAGGTTCAAAATGGATCGATCGCATCCGAATAATCATCTTTCAATGAGTAAAAACTATAGACCATTTTATCATAAAAACCGAAATCAAGAGTCGGTTTCGCTAGGCGATGCTTTGAAGCAAATGTTTAGCCATTTTGGTCTAGAAGACAAACTGGAGAGTGTTTCTATTGCTTCTATTTGGAAGGAGACAATGGGTAATTTCATTGCAGATAGAACAAAAAAGATCTGGATTAGGGAAAACACCTTGCATGTTTCAGTAACTTCCTCTACTCTCCGTCATGAAATGCAACTCAATAAGTTAAACATTATGAAGATGATTAATGAGCAGTTGGGTCGAGAAAGAATTACTGAGTTGAAAGTTTATTAACCAACTTCACCTTAAGCACAAAAAAACTGGTTGCAGCATAAATCCACAACCAGTTCTCTATTATAAAATCAATTGCCTACTAGTAGTTCTTCAAACGACGAACTTTAGCAATGTATTTAGCAAGTCTAATTACCTGCTTAGTATATCCAAACTCATTATCATACCAAGTGTATAGAACAATGTCTTTCCCATCTTTGGAAACAATCGTTGCTGGAGAATCAAATACTGCACAACAAGTGTTACCTATAATATCATTAGAAACCATCTCGTCATCTACGGAATAGAAAATTTGGCTTACTAAATCTCCGTTAAGTGCCTCATTTTTAATGCTACTATTCAGGTCTTCTACGCTCGTTTCTTTACCAACTGTTAAGTGCATAATCGCTAATGATCCATTTGGAGTAGGAACACGAACAGCATTTGCGGTAAGTTTATCTTGCAATTCTGGAATCACTTTGGTAACCGCTTTTCCTGCACCCGTAGATGTAATAACCATGTTTATTGCAGCTGAACGCCCTCTTCTTGGTTTCTTATGGAAGTTATCCAACAAGTTTTGGTCATTAGTGTAAGCATGAACCGTTTCGATATGTCCTTTTACAATTCCATATTTGTCATTCACTACTTTTAATACTGGAGAAATAGCATTCGTTGTACAAGATGCTGCAGAAAAAATATCATCATTTTCTACATCTAGTTCCCCCTGATTAATTCCAAATACTACGTTAGGAACCTCTCCACCTGGTGCCGTAAGTAATACTTTACTTGCTCCTTTTGCAGTTAAGTGACGAGACAATGCTTCTTTATCTTTAAATACACCTGTATTATCAATAATCAAAGCGTTTTGTATTCCATACTTTGTATAATCAATGTCCTCAGGTTTTTGAGCATCAATAATCTGAATAGTTTGACCGTTCACGATCAATTGATTATTGTCTAAATCCTCAATTACTGTTCCCTCAAATTTACCATGTACAGAATCGTTACGTAGCAAAGCTGCTCTTTTAACAATTTGATCTTTCGTTACATTACGGATTACAATACCACGCAATCTTAATTGTTGACCACGTCCTGCTTGCTTGATCAACTCTCTTGCGGCAAGACGACCAATACGTCCAAAACCATATAATACTACATCTCTTGGTTCAAACCCGTCGTTATCAGTCTTTGCAAAACCTTTTAGCTTGTCCGAAAGAAAGTTCTGCATAGAATCGAAATTAGACTGTTCTGCTATCCACTCCGCAGCTAGTTTTCCAATGTCAATTTTAGATGCTGCCAAATCCATTTCAAGGATTCCATTTGCCAACTGAGATGTAATAAATACATCTACTGGTTGTTGAACTACTTCACGAGCGTAGTCGTGTAATTTAAGAACCTCTGATACATTTTTGTCTAACAATCTATTTCTAAACAAAACCAATTCTATGGAGTTTTTGTAGAGCAGTTTTCCGACACTACTATTTAGATCTAAACAAGCTTCTTCGCGACTAATATAATCGCTAAGTTCCTTTTCATAACCAACCTTAAGTGCTTCCATTTACCTATTAATTTAACTTAATCTATTACTTTGCTATTTTACGTTTAATACAATTTGGGTGATCGCGAACCTAGTTTTAATTCGACTTATGGAACAAAAAATAGTATACGCGGAGTTATCATTTGAAGATAATTTCTGTTTTAGAATTTGAAATATTCAAATGTTCGGGTGATTTACAATTTAGTTGAAAATCTAGTTAACGTTCAATTTGTTCAGACTGACGTTCTAAATCGAAAAGGTCATTCAGCACGTCTATCAACGTTTCTGCTTCCCCTCTTTTACATGCTGCTTTGAGTTGCAACACTGGTAATTTTATTACCTTTTGCATTAGGTTTTTAGTAATCGTATCTACAAGATTCATTTCATCTTCTTCCAACGATTTTACATATTGCGCTAATTCTTTTTTACGGATTTCTTCCAATGCATTTCTAAGCTTGTGAATGGTTGGAGATAACTCCATTTCTTTCGACCATTCAGAGAAATCAGACATTGAATCCTCTATAATGCTTTGCACTTGAGGAATAGCTTTTTTACGCTTCTCCACTACCTCGTTAGTTTTCACATTAAGGTCGTCGATGTTATACAGAATAATACCCGGAAGTTGATCTATTGCAGGATCAATACTTCTTGGAACTGAAAGGTCAATAAACAACTTGCCGCTTGTTTTTTGCAAGTCTAGTTTAGATATCATTTCGCTAGTAAAAAACGGATCTTTCGTTCTTATTGAAGAAATAACAACATCAGCCTCTTCCAAGCGTTCCTCTAATTCACTAAATTCTACGGCTCTAAATCCTAGCTCCGATGCTAAAGCTTGTGCCTTTTCAAAAGTACGGTTGATGAGTACAATGTTATCAAGGTTGGTGTTTTCAAAATTCTTGCAAACATCAACTCCTATTTCACCCAATCCAACAACAAGGATTCGTGGGTTAATGATATTATTGGTAACATCTTCAGTAAGTTCAACCGCAGCAAAAGAGGTGGACGCTGCTCCATCACGATAAGGAGTTTCTTGTACTACTCTTTTATTTGTGTAGAATACCGAATGCATCAACCTATGCAAAAACGGACCTGCAACACTTGAGTCTGCAGACCATTGATACGCATTCTTAACTTGATTCGAAATTTGAATATCACCCACTACTTGGGAATTTAATCCCATACTAACTTCATAAAGATGACGGATGGCTTCCTCCTCTTCATTGATTTTCACAAAGTAGTTAATATATTCCTCAAACTCAGCAATTTCCTTCTCCAAACACACCAGTTTGATTAAATCTTGAGAGAAATCTGAAGTCGAAGAGTAGTAAATTTCGGTTCGATTACATGTGGAAAGCACCATAAGATCAGAAGCATCACAAAACTCCTGCACCTTTTTTAGGAACACCTTTATCTCCTGCTCATCCATAGAAAGCGCTTCACGCACCTCCACAGGAGCATTTTCATGAGAAAGACTTAGTGCTTTAAAATTATTATTCATCACACACGTTATAACGCAAAATTAATCCTTAATTTGTAAAAGTCGAAGGGAAATTACTTTTTTTCCCTTTTGTTAAGTAAAGGTTACAATCTGTTAAATGGGAAACAATTTGAACGTCTACGAACAAAAATCGAACATCAAAAAGTCATTGGCCGTAATCGCCATCCTTATTGCTGGTATTACACTCTATTATACTAATGATTTGGTGGATAAACTTGAGAAGCGAGAAGAAAAGTTAATTGACCTATACGCTGAAGGTATGCAAGTGATTATCAATGCGGAAGATGGCAGTAACATTAACTTTCTATTTAGTCAAATCCTTGAGGCTAACAATTCCATTCCTGTAATACTAACCGATGAAAATTTCAATCCTATTCCTGGACGACATCGAAACGTTAGAATCCCTAAAAATTATAATGACGAACAAATTGATAAGTTGTTGCGCAATGAAATTGAAATAATGCGTACTCAACATGAACCTATCGAAGTTGCGTATAAAGATATTTTTAAAAATTATGTGTTTTATAAAAACTCTTGGTTACTGACACAACTTAAGTATTATCCGTTGGTGCAGCTTGGGATTATTTCCTCCTTTATTCTAATATCCTATTTTGCCTTTAGTTACTCGCGTCGTTCAGAACAGAATAATGTATGGGTTGGTATGGCAAAAGAAACAGCACATCAACTTGGAACACCACTTTCATCGTTAATGGGATGGCTGGATTACTTTAAAAACAGTGACAAATTTAAAGACGAAATGGTTGTTGGAGAGTTGGAAAAGGATGTTCAGAGGTTAAATACAATTACAGAACGCTTTTCAAACATTGGTTCACTACCCACCCTACAAAGTACTGATGTTTATGTAGTTACTGACAAGTATCTAAGCTACTTCCGTAGAAGAGTTTCTTCGAAAGTAGAAATAACCTTAGGAGGTATTGGAGATCAACACTTTGCTTTACTCAATGTACCATTATATGAATGGGTACTCGAAAACATCTGTAAAAATGCCATAGACGCAATGGGAGGAGTTGGAAAAATCCATATAGAAATTGAGAATACGGCCTCCAAGCAATTCTTTGTCACAATATCTGATACGGGTCCTGGAATGTCAAGCGAGCAACGAAAAAAGGTCTTTAACCCAGGGTTTACTACCAAAAAACGCGGTTGGGGGCTTGGACTAACGTTAGCAAAACGTATCGTTGATGATTATCATCAAGGAAAATTATCGGTGAAAGATTCTTCTTCTAATGGTACAAGTTTTCTTATTCAATTGAACAAAGAATAGACTTGTTGGCTAATCGTGTCTCTCTCCTTTCAAAACTGGGAATACGTGAAATATGTGAGGAAACAGTACATCCATGTACTCCTTAGCTGCTTTCGAAGAACCTGGCAACGTAAGTACTAACGTTGAACCTCTTACTCCTGCAACTCCTCTTGAGAGCATGGCAAAAGGTATTCTATCCTGACCATACTTTCTAGCGATTTCCATAATCCCAGGAACTTCCCTATCCAGCATTGGTAAAACCGCGTCCGGAGTTACGTCTCGGTTAGACAACCCAGTTCCTCCTGAAAAAATAAGCAAATCTATTTCCGACTTTGCATAGAGATCAACTTTTTGTTGAATCAGCTCTTTATCATCTGAAATTACTGAATAATTCTTCACTTGAACTCCGAACCTACTCTCAAGTTCTTCTTTGAGGATTTTACCTGATTTGTCTTCCTTCGTCCCTTTGGAAATAGTATCCGAACAAACAACTATAGCAGCACTGATATGTTCGAATGTTTTCACATTGTAATCCGATTTACCTCCTTTCTTCTGCAGTAATTTAATATGATGTATTTCAACTTCCTTATCGATAGGTTTAAGCATGTCATACATGTTCAAGGCTACCGCACTTGCGCCATGCATTGCTTCAACTTCTACTCCAGTTTTATAAACAGTCTTTACCAAACATGTTACTTTAATCTCGAGACCGTTTATCTCATACTCAATTTTCGTATGTTCAATTGGTAAGGGGTGGCAGTCAGCCAAAATCAAGGGAGTATTTTTAACGGCCAACATTCCTACCGCCTTGCTCATTGAAAACACATCCCCTTTAGGTACTGTTCCGTTCTCAATTGCATCTATGGTATCTTGTTTACCCACTTTTACAATGGCTTGTGCAAGGGCTACTCTTAACGTATTAGACTTATGTGTTATATCAACCATCCCGTTCTTATAGAATTAATTATTTACCTTCCACTGGTGAGAATCATTTTCGAAAATTTCTTTACCATAAACTGGCGCTTTTTCCTTAATCTCCTCTACCAAATATCTACAAGCATCCATTGCTTCTTTACGATGTGCTGAAGATGTAAAAACAAACAAGCAAATTTCCCCAGTTTTCACAGTGCCTAAACTGTGATAAATGTGCATACAAGTAAGGTCAAATCTTTCGAAAGCAGCCTCTCTTATTTCATGAAAGACGTTTTCAGCCATTTCCTCATATGCTGTATATTCAATAGCTTTAACTATATTTCCATTAATTTCATCGGCTCTAACTTGCCCTAAAAATATATCATGTGCACCAATGTTAGTTTTAACCTGATGATGACCAATAGACTTCGCAATTTGTTCTGGTGTAATTGGACCTTCTTGTAAGACTTTCTTCTTCCCCATAGTTCTCCTAAATTTTAATAACTTAACCTCCAGAAAAAGGAGGCAAAAGTGCTACTTCGTCTTCTTCTTTAATAGCGTAATCAAAATCCACAAACTTTTGATTCACGGTAATCCTATATTCTTGATTATTGAGTTGATTATACCTTCCCTTTAGATAATCATCTAAATCCTTAACCGTTGGCTTATCGTTTGAGATTTCACCTAAGTTTAAGTGCTGCTCACTGCCTCCAACTGCTTCCGTTAATTTTCCAAAATAAAGTAGCTTCATTGAATGATTATTAAATCATAAATCAATACAAAGATGTATAAATTAATTCAATTATTATTGGTTTAATAAACTAAGAACATCCTCTGGAGTATTCAAATTAACCAGATACTTAGATTCTTCTTCGGAAACTGAATAATAGTGTACGTGTAATGTATCTAATAGCATTTTTAGTTTATAAACCCGATTCTTTACGCAATCTTCAACGGCCAGTTTTAACGCTTCGGTTTTGTATGCAGCGCATGTGGGATATACGTGCAATTCATCTTTGGGAACTACAGCTTCTACTTCGTCTAACTGAACGATCAATTTTTGAGTAAATGTTGCTTTCACCATAGGCATATCGCATGTAAGTAAAACAACTCCTTTTGTTTTCACCTGCTCAAGACAAGAGTAAATCCCCCCCATAGGTCCAATATCGGTTTCTCGGTCCTTTACTATTGGATATTCAAATTGTTGATAGGCTTCATTGTTCGTACTAATTAGAATGTTGCGACTTTGCTTTTCAATATTTTGAATCACATGAGCAATGAGTGGCTTCTCATTTATCAACATCAAGCCTTTGTCCTGCTTCATTCTGGTGCTTTTTCCACCTGCTAGTATGATGTAAGTAAATTGCAATGTACTTTTACGTAATTAGGCAAAGATAACTAAATAACACTGTTTCTAAACATTATCTTATAGTAAGAATTATTTAGTCATAATGATAAATTTTCATATTTTTGGGCAATGAAAAAAATACGTGTAGGAATAGTTGATGATCAAAACCTGTTTAGAAATGGTCTGGAAAGTTTATTATCAAGGTATGAAGAACTAGAAATTACATTATCTGAAAAAAACGGCATAGATCTTCTCAAGAAACTTGACGGATTAAGGGAATTGCCTGATGTTTTACTTCTCGATATTGAAATGCCCGAAATGGACGGTTTTGAAGCCTGTAAAAAGGTCGTTCAATACTATCCCTCTATTAACATACTTATGCTTTCCATGTACGATAAGGAAATCTTTGTTAAGAAAGCTATTTTATGTGGTGCACACGGCTATCTAATTAAAGATGAAGAGCCTGAAGAAATTAAAAACGCAATTAATGAAGTTGTAGATCGAGGATATTATTTCAATCAACAGGTTTCCATGAGTACGCTTAAATCCTTCATTAACAATCCGGCTAACCGAACCATATTCAAAGATGAAATACTTTCGCCTCGTGAAATTGAGATTGTCAAACTGATATGTCGTGAACTTACCGATAAGGAAATCGCTGAAATCATGAATATTAGTTACCGAACCGTTGAAACCTATCGAAAATCCATTATGACTAAAATTGGAGCTCGTAAATCCATAGGCATTGCCCTTTTTGCACTAAAAAATAACTATATAATACTATAACTATAGTTTTACACAGGTCAAGACTATTAAAATTAATGTTTCCTTAACTAGAGGTGAGCATTATCTTGGGGGTTTTTAACTTTTATAAACTTAACTCTCTATGAAAAGTATCACCCCTACAATTAATGCCTCAATTGACTCAAGTACTGGAACCGTAAGCGTTGAATATAGTTTATTCAGTCCTGGAGTTAAGTTGGCGCAACGATCTGTCAGTCAAACACAAATTGATGTTTATGACACAAAAAACCTCCCTGGCGTTCAGGTAGAAATGGAATTTGATATAGTTGGTCCTGGTAATCCGTTTGCTGTATCAGGAAGCTTCACTATTAATCCCAATTTGACGCTGAATGCAGAGAAGCCTTACCTAGACATGGTCATTTATGTTTATGATGACAATCAAGCAAAAAAACGACGAGGTAGTGGCATTGTACGTCACGAGGACATTGATATGGACTAAAAAAGTACAAATGGTGATCGATGGAGAATGTCAATTGAGGAGTTATAGATACTCTCCATCGTTACTCACCTTCAAATAATACAAAAATTAAGATTAGAGTAGCACCCAAAAAAAATTAAATATTAACTTTAGCGGTTCATCTGTTAACTTATATGAAGAATATTGTATCGCTATTACTATTTTTTTCTTTCTATTTTCCGATTCAAATTGTTGCGGCTGTCCCCCCTTCTACACAATACATTGATTCACTAAATAATCTTTCTTACGATTTAAGAAAAAAAGACAAGGAACATTCTCTCGTTCTAGCTCGAATGGCACATAATGCTTCGGTTAACCTAGACTACAATGAAGGGCAAGCGTACGCTGAATACAATATGGGAAATTATTATCGTGGAAAAAACGATAACGATAATGCTATCAGATCATATAACAGAGCGCTACTAAAAATCTCCCCAGAGCAGAATCGGGAACTAATTGTTAAACTACTTAATGTAAAAGGTCTTGCGTTGAAACATGAATTGCTATTTGACTCCGCTCTCACCTCTTTTTATTCATCAATGGAATATTGGAATCCTAAGTTCTGCGATGAAGAATATTTGATGAAAATTCAGTACAACATTGGAAACACTTATAAGGGAATGGGATTGTACGACTCCAGTCTTCATTATAGTTTTAAAGGTCTTCGAATTGCCGAAAAATTAAATCGACCTAATAAAGTTCTTGCCTCCTATTATTATACGATTGGAAATACGTATCACAAAAATGAAGACCCAACAAATGCTCTTACGTATCTATTAAAATCTAAAGAGTTATATGAAGATCACGAAGACGGTGTTGCCCGAGCATTAACCAGCATAGGAAACGTATATGATTTAAAGGAGGAGCATGAAAAAGCTCTTGAATTCTATTATAAATCACTACGAATAGAGCAAAAACGTCCTTTTGAAGATCAGTTCAGTGGAATTTACAACAATATATCTCAGCAATACATTTATTTAGAACAACTCGACTCTGTTCAGCATTATGCTAAAATAGCGCTAGAACTTAGTCAAATGATACGCGATGATGAAGGTATTGCCATTAGTATGACGCAGCTAGGTCATGTTAAAATAGAAAATGAGCAAATTGATGAAGGTCTTTCGCTCTATAACCAAGCCTTAGAAACAGCAAACACATATGACTTGATTTCGCTTCAGGATGAAATAGTCTTAAAGTTAGCCACTATTTATAAAAAGACTGGTTACCCTGATAGTTCCATTAAATACATGGAAATACACGATACCATTAGAGAAAGACTAATGAATGAAGACAACCAAAGAAATATACTGGTTATTGAAAAGAAATATCAAACAGAAAAGAAAAACAAAAGAATAAAGGAACTGGAGTTGAACAACATTATTGAAAAACAGAATAAACTTTATTGGGTTTATGGTGCTATAGGAGTATTTGTGGTCTTTACTCTTCTAATGTTTCTTCAGGTTTACAGACACAGAAACAAGTCCCTTCTAATTGCAAAGGCTTCATTAATTGAGGGCGAGGAAATTGAACGTGCTAGATTATCTAAAGAGCTCCATGACAACGTTGGTGCAACTCTTTCTATGGCAAGTATGATCATTCAAACAGCATTTAAGGAAAATTCGAATTCTGATAAGACTTTAGAAGCAAAAGCAAAAAATTTGTTGGATCAATCTCTTACTCACATAAGGACTCTTTCACACGAACTTTCTCCTTCAATACTAACTAAGTTTGGCCTTCAGACCGCGTTTGAACTACTTCTGGAAGGTCTAACAGAAGCTGGAATACAAACTATTCTTAAATATGAGTTAAAACCGGAAAACAAATATCCAAGTACTTTTGAGTTAGCTTTATATCGTGTACTGCAAGAACTAATTAACAACATAGTTAAACATGCCAATGCGACCGATGTAGTTATTACGATAAAAGAAGGTTCTAAAGATCAAATTGTTTTAATCGCAAAAGACAACGGGAAAGGGTTTAATCCAAAAAGTAAAGAAGGAATCGGAATGCATAATATCCGATCAAGAATTGAAACATATAAGGGTAAACTTACTGTACAATCCGATCCTGAACAAGGTACTGAGGTTATGATTACAGTAGTTATACCTGCTTAAATAAAGACAGGGGTTAGGGCTTTAATTGTTTTATAAATTTTATAATACTGAGATTTTAGTTATATTATGAATGGTTTAATCCATCGGTACATGTATAATCTTTAAACAAAAGCCTATTAAAAAATTAGAAAGCTAAAACATACATGACTATTGACAAAGAAAATAGCCAATCAAATCTTACCAATCAGATGGTAAATGTAGTTATTGCTGATGATCACCATCTGGTTACAGAGACTATTTCATTTTTTCTTGAGACCAATGAGAACATCAACATTGCAGGTACAGTCGGTTCTGGTCAAGAATTGGTACAACTTCTGGAAGTAAATAAAAATATCGACCTGATTTTATTGGATATTGAAATGCCAATTATGGACGGTGTTGATGCGGCAAAAATTGTTCGAAAAAAGTTTCCTAAAATTCGGATTATCATCTTATCCATGCATGCAAAAAATGAGTTCATTCAGTCTCTTGTTAATATGGGAGTTCATGGTTATTTACTTAAAGACAACCCACGAGAAGTTCTAATTCATGCTATTCAAAAAGTAATGGAAGGTGACACATATTTTGATCATCGCGTAGTAAAGCAATTGATAGATTTTAGCCGTAAACACCCATCTGGGGTGATGCTTTCAGAACGTGAAAAAGAAGTTTTGCGGCTAATTGCTTCCGAATATACCAATAAGGAAATTTCGCAAAGTTTGAACCTCTCTCTTTCTACGGTAGATTTTCATAGAAAAAACCTGTACGAAAAAACTGGGGTAAAGAACGTAGCTGGGCTTACTAAATACGCCTTGAAAAATGGAATTATAACTCTATAAAGTAAACTTCGATAAGTAAAGATCTTCTTCTGTACCAATTTGCATAGCCAGGCAACAAGAGTAACCTTCGTGAATTTGCACACGCTTCAACAACCATTCACCTTGGTTCTTACAGGTCATATTATCATGATCTAAATATAAACTTCTAGCATCCAAAGTAAATCCAGTTCCTAGAACTTTGATAACAGCCTCTTTCATTGTCCAAGAATTAAAAAAATCCTTAACATCTTCAAAGGCTTCTATTTCTTCTTCTCTAAACACTGGAGTAAAATCGCTGAAATCAAGTACATTTTGCTGCTCAATGTCCAGACCTACTTCCTGAATTTGAGAAAAGGCTGCAACTACATAATCTCCAGAATGACTAATACTGAATTTAATGTTCGATTTATCTAAAAATGGTTTACCTAATTCAGTGCGTTGCCAACCCGCTAAATTTCCAAACTTCTGCTCGACCATTTTCATACCTATTGCCGAAAGAAGTTGATCTTTTTTAAACCTAAATCTGAGAATTCTATCACGCTCTTCTTCTGGGTAACGTTTGATTAATTCATGAATGTTTGTCTCATGAATTACAGTATCAGTTACTTCAAAATATAAAATATGAATCAAAGCTCCGTAGCGTTTTACTTTTTGATTCGCCCCTTGAAAGTGATAGCTCTAACTGAACTTCCAATTTGAAAACATAAGGCGGTAGTTAAAGCATTGAATAGAACGAAAACGATGGGCGCCCACATTCCGGATTGATTAAGAGCTTCAAGAATTTTAGTGATAAAACTGTTGTTAGCAGCATTTAAAAAGTAAAGCGCCGTAAACACTATAACCTGAATAACAAAAACCTTAATAAACACTTTTTTCAGGGTGCTAAAAAAAGCAAAGAAAAACCCAAAAGCAATAAACAAAGTAAGTTGTACCGGGTGCCATGGAACAAACATTTGAATTACTAAAATAATTACCGACAGTAGAAACCACCCGAGTATATTTTCTTTAAAATCTTTTGTCATAATTACTGCTCTGTTTTGTTCACCTATAGCTTTCACGTTACTTTCTAAAAACCATATTTGGCTTCTTGGTAGAATTCATACCAAAATCAATTATGTTGTATTCACCAACCTTCCATTTACCAACCTGATCAGCATAATTCGGACTATTTACACGTCCACTTTGACCACCTGCTAATATGGTTTGAACATTTGGTGTTATCCCCATTTCTATTATCGTTCTCATACTTGCACCATGACGTGCTGCACCATTAACATCAACGGTATATGAACTTCCTCCTTTTCCGTCCACCTGTTTTCCGATTCCTGGAATTGGAATAATATGTTTCATATTAAATGGTGAATAGCTACCATAATTTAAACTATCCTGAACGTTTTTATCGTACCAAAAGACAGCTGAATCTAAGGATGCTCTTAGCAAAGTTTCAGATTTAACATCTGGTAGTTTTCCAAAGTCTAACGTTTCTTTTTCCAATGTATTTAGAATGTTTTGATACTCTGGAATCCAATCAATACCCTGCTTTTCCATTTCCTTACTCATTACGTAATTAATAGCTTTTTGTAAGTAAGCATACTTAATTGGAGTTTTGAGAATAGGGTTCATTTCGCCATTCCAACTTTTTAACTCTCCCACCCACTCTTTTGGTTTACCACTTAACGGAATCGAATCAAACAGTGCTATAGTCGGTTTTACTGACATATCAACCTTGTCTGTTTGAAGAATTCTCATATCATCTACCAATAACTTTTCTTTGGCTTCAATAAATTCATTGATTCTCTCAGCTCGATAAGGTGCTCCCCAATAATGATGAATATAATAGTTTGCTTTTCCCTGTACTTGGTTTGCTGAACTTACATAGCCTGAATCACTTAAGGGTGCCTGTGGTAAATTCTCAAAACGTACATACTTAGGCTCAAAAGGTTTTGTTCCATCTAACATCTCTCCTTTATAATTTGCAGGTCGTAACGGTAATATTCCTGCACTCATCATTCCAACGTTACCTTCACTGTCTGTATAAGCAAAGTTCTGAGGGGGAAACGTGAATTCGCGTAACCCATCTTTGAATTGTGACCAATTTCTTGCTCTCATTACTTTTTCAAAAGCAAAAATGGAACTTTCAAAATCTAGAGCATACCATTTTTCTGCATATACTCCACTTGCTGATTTTTTTACCAACCCATGCTCACAATGACGTGTTTTCCAAACATAGTCTTCTGCTCCTTTAACGGTAATAACGTTAGTTTGCACCTTGAATTTTTGTTCATTACCATTTAACATGTAACCCGTCGAATCGTCATTTACCTTAAGCGAAAACAAATCAATTTCATCCCAATGGCAGTTCGTAATACCCCACGAAATTCTTTCATTATTTCCAGTCATAACATATGGTACACAAGGAATAGTAAATCCCTGAACATGAAATTCATCACACTTTAGATGTGCCTGATACCAAGGGTTAGGCAACATAATGTCCAGATGTGTATCATTACATAATATTGATTTCCCTGTACCTGACTTACTACCTGAAATAGCCCAATTATTACTCCCAACCACAATACTATTTTGTAACTCTTCTAAGTTAAGAGGTGTCAAGCTATCCAACTTGCTGGAATCAATTACTACTTTAGGTTCTAACTCGGGTGACTTAAAAGTATCTTGATACATGTACTCATATTGGTCCATGTTCCTATGATCAAACCATTCCGAATACATATCTTCACTTAAGTTACTAAGATTTGTTGCCCAAGAATGATCGTTACTACTATAGGCCAACATTTTACTCATATAATAAGAAAGTAAAAGTGGATAATGATTTTTCCATTCTCTAGGTTGAACTCCTAGTAAACTGTATTCAAAGCTTTGCGTTCCCGAAGATTCGTTGGCCAAATAATAACGAATTCCATTGTTGTAAGCCAAAAGGTAATTGTAAGTTTTTGGTTTACGCTTTTTTAAATTCTCCCATTCTTTCTGCGCTAGCTCATCTGTTTTAAGAGGTTTCCAAAAGATGTCTCGATTCAATGTTTTCTCTCCCATTAAGGCAGACACCTCTCCTTGCACGGTTCGAGTAATCATTTCCATCTGAAAATAACGATCTCTGGCATGCATATACCCTAATCCAAATGCTACATCTTTAGAACTTTTACCAACGATAGTTGGAATACCGTGTTCATCAAGTGAAATCTCCAACTCATGATTGGTCCCTGATAAATCTAACGTGCTTTCTGGTAAGTTCCTAGAGTAGATTCCTCCTGGATACGACAAAATCTTACCGATTGCTGTAAACGGGCTATAAACCTCAATAAAAGAAAGCGCTATCCAGCTAAACGCTATCATCAATATTAAAATATGTCCTAATTTTTTCATACTTGTCAGCAATTCTTAAATACTCAAACCCTACGCTACAGGTCGATATCATCCAACATATCCATAATATCGTCTAATTCATCATCAGATAAATCGTCACTTTCAAAATCACTTACAGTGTTCTCTACATCTTCCTTACCAGTACAGTGATCTATAATGCTAATCAAACCATTTTCAAAGGCTTTTACAAATTCCGTAATCTCTTCCTCACTCAAAAGCACAGAATCGTAAATAATTCTCATACTTAAAACGTTAGATGTAATCATCCCAGAAATATCCAATATACTATTTCTTTTATTAGCAGGGTTTACATCATATCCTACGCTCACTTTTGAGATTCCAAACCCTGAGTCATCGCTCACATTAAATTCTCCCAAATAATTGAACATAATCTCTGGTTCTGAATTAAATGTGTTTCGCTCTTCATCGTTATCCTTCAAATATCTTAACACTCCATACCCAATACCTTTATTAGGTATTTTTCTCAAAGCTTCTTTTGTAGATTTAATGTGTGACGCCCAATCTTTATCATCTCCTGGAGAGCTAAGTAGTATTGGATACAACGAGGTAAACCAACCTACGGTTCTATTGATATTTTGATTCTCAAACAGACTCTCTCGACCGTGTCCTTCCAAATAAACTATATTTGAACTTAAGTTTGAAACTTCTTTCAAAGCATAGGCCACTGCAGAAAGAAGAATGTCATTTATCTCTGTAGTATAAGCTTCGTTAACTTCGGTTAAGAGTTGTTTAGTTTTTTCTTCAGTAAACTTGATATTTACCGTTTCTGAGGTATCATAAGTGTAAATACTATCTGGTTTAATCCATGTAGGCGTATACTCTTCCTCGATACTTTTCCAATGGTTCAACTCAGCTTCTAGTTTCGGAGTATTAGCATATTCCTTAAGTTGTTCAGCCCATGATTTGAAGCTTTGAGTTTTGAGTGGCATTGTCCCACCATTAACTAAAGTGTTAATATCTTCTAATAAAATTCTCCAAGATACTCCATCTACCATTAAGTGATGTATTGCAAGAAAAACATGACTCTCGTCATTTAAGTGGAATATTGCAGAGGCCATTCCAGGACCATTGGTATAATCAAGAGAATAATGAATTTCCTGAGCTTTAGTAGTAATCTCCTCTTCTGAATTAACCTCAAATTCATTTAAACTGTACCATTGTTGGTCTAAATTATCGCTTACAATTTGTGACTTATTTTCCAGATCAAAACGACTTCTTAAAACATCGTGCTGTTTCACAATTTGATCTAGAATCAATTTCCAAACATCTAGTGCCAACCTTTCCTTGGCAAACAACATAACCGATTGATTATAATTATTAGGAAATTGGAGGTTTTGTTCTATAAACTGCTGTTGAATTGGAATAAGAACGTGATCTCCGTTTACTGGAGTTTGTTCCACTTTATATTTCAATTCACTTATAAATGGCTCTATTTGCTCGATGGTTGGATTAGAAAATAAATCTTTCATATCCAATTTAAGATCATGCTGCTGCAATTTCGAAGCTACCATAATGGCCTTAATAGAGTCTCCTCCCATGGAAAAGAAGTTATCCTTCACACCAACATTGTCTATATTAAGAACTTCTTCAAAAACTGAGACAAGTATTTTCTGTACTTCAGAATCTGCTGCAATATATTCTTCTTGCTCAACATTGCTTTGGTCTGGAGCTGGCAACGCTTTACGATCAAGTTTACCGCTTGAGTTTAATGGAAATTCGTCCAGAAAAATAAAATAAGTAGGAACCATATAGTCTGGAAGAGATTCAGCTACATAAGCTTTCAATTTTGAGATTATCAAATCTTTAGCCCCTACTAAATACCCACACAAATATTTATTTCCATGCTTGTCTGTTCTGTCTATTACTCTGGATTCCTCAATAGATGGATGTTTTGACAATACTGTTTCAATTTCACCCAACTCAATTCTATACCCACGAATCTTCACTTGGAAATCCAGCCTTCCAAGATACTCAATTACTCCTTCGGAAGTCCAACAAGCTAGATCTCCAGTTTTATACATTTTCCCTTCAGAGAAAGGATTTACCACAAACTTTTCGTCTGTAAGTTCATTTCGATTTAAGTAACCTCTTGCTAATGCATCTCCTGCAATATGAAGTTCACCTGGCACTCCTACTGGTACTGGACTTAATTGTTCATCCAGTACATACATTTGAGTATTTGAAACTGGTTTACCAATGGTAACTTTAGTATCGGTAGGTTTAGTCTCCACAAAACTAGCATGCACCGTTGCCTCGGTTGGACCATATAAGTTATGAAGTGGAATATCAAACAACTCATAATGTTTCGTTACCTGATCCATATTTAATGCCTCACCACTCGCAAAAATAGCCTTCACCGTTTTCATACGAGACACCTGAGTATTGTCCAATGCCAACAAAAACACGTTAAGCATACTTGGAACAAAGTGAATATAGGTTATTGAATTTGTTTCAACTAAATCCACTAGTCTCGGTACATTCGCAATTGCATCTTTTTCACAAAGGATCAATTCCCCACCAAAACACAGCGTTACAAAAAACTCCCAAATGGAAACATCAAAAGTATAAGGCGTTTTCTGTAATACTACATCTTTAGATTCAATGCCATACTCGCGTTGCATCCAATGAATGTTGTTTACCGCACTTGCATGCTCAACCATTACACCTTTTGGAGTACCCGTTGACCCTGAAGTATAAATGACGTAAGCAAGATTATGTGCACTGGCAATCATATCTGGATTGGTATCAATCGTTGAAAACGACGATGAATCACCAATATCAATTATTTTATAGGTTTCGTTCTTATTTAAATCTTCAACGCGGTCAGTAATTAATATTTTTGAGTTACTGTCTTCCATCAAGAACGAAAGACGATCTTTAGGAATATCTGGATCCATAGGCATATACGCACCTCCAGCTTTTTGAATTGCTAGCATTGAAATCACCATTTCAATGGAACGGTCAATTCTTAGCCCTACAATATCATCTGTGCCTATTTCTAAATCAATTAAACTATGCGCTAGCTGATTTGCTCTTTTATTCAATTCCGAATAGGTAACTTTTTGGTCATAGAACGTAAGTGCATTTCGCTCTGGCCTAACAAATGCTTGCTGTTCTATCAGGCTAATCAGTGTAGCTTCCTCTGGATATGGTGCCTTTGTTTGATTATTGTTATATAACACCAACTCTTTTTCATCCTCGGAAATAATCTCAATATTACCTAAAGAAATTTTAGGGTTGGCCAACACTTGTTCTAACATAGAGTTAAAAGTCTTCGCTAACTTTTGAACTTCTACTGCATCATAAACAGAACTATTGTAATCGAATAAAATATTTAAAGTATCACCTGGCAGGATTTTGACCATGAAATCATAATTAGTGATTTCTCTACTGTCCAGTTCCGTTAATTGTAAAGCGGCATTAGCCGAACTTTCACTAATGGTTTCCTTATCTACCGGGTAGCTCTCATAAAGCACAAAATGATCAAACAAATCTCCTTTAAGGTCTGTTAAATTTTGAACTTCATTCAACGGAAGAAAATTATTAATATCAGAATTTCTAAACTGCTTCTGAACATTGGAAACAGATTCAATAAAGGTATCCGTTTTATCTACCCTTACTGGAATCATATTAATGAACAATCCAACTATATTCTCTACATTATTAACATCCGTAGGTCTTCCTGAAACTATGGCTCCGAACACGGCTGACTCACTTCCATTAAACTTCTGTAGTAATACTCCCCATAAAGACTGGATCAGGTTAAAAGCAGTAATCTGATGATCAAATCCAATTTTATCAAGTGCTTTTTGCTGCTTTTCGGTTAGTTTAATCTCCTCAAAGTCAAAGTTTCGAGGCGCTTCTGCTTGCCCAGGAATAAAACCTGGAACTATCATTTTTTGATCGTAATCTTGAAGTAAATTCGACCAATAGTTAAGTGCCTGATCTTTATTCCTACCTTCTAACCAATCGATATAATCGCTATATGGTGTTGGCAAAGGAAGAGTAAAAGTTGGATCCTCATTTGAATAATACTGAAGAAATTCACTAAATAAAATCCCCAAACACCATCCATCCATAATGATATGGTGATTGCTCCAAACTATTTTAAAATGATCATCACTGGTTTGAAAAACTTCTAACCTCATCAACAAATCGGTCCTGACGTCAAAACCAATTTTCTTTTGTTGTGTACAATATTCTTCAACTCGCTTCACTTGTTCACTTTCAGCAAGTTCTCGCAAATCTTCGTAATAAACTTTACCAAATCTTTCTTTAGCAATTACCGTGTAAGGCTTATCAACATTTTCATAAACGACATTAGATCTAATAATCTCATGACGTTGGATCAGTGTATTGTACGCGGCTTCTACTCTGGTCAGGTCAAGATTTCCTTTTATGCCAAATACACTCTGCTCGTAATACGAATCTTCCTCACCTGATTCAGTAATATTTAAAAACAGCATTCCCTGCTGCATCGGTGACAAAGCGTAGATTTTATCAATAGGATACGAGAACCTATTAAGTATCGAATTAAACTGCTCCATTGAAACACTGTGCAATCCATAATCCGATGGAGTGAATATAGAAGAGGTTCTTGAACAACAATATTCAATTAATTCCAACAAAGATTTTTCAAAAGCATAAGCAATTTCTTCTACTTCATTCTTAGAAAGAAATTTTCCATAACCAGATATATCAAATGATAATTTACCTTTGGCTACCATACCATTGATCTCAAGAGGGAAATCCTGATATTCTGAACTGTTATTACTTCCCGCAGAAAATGGAGATGGCTTAAAGTCTCCTTGCTTAAGCGTATCGTCAAACTGTCCTAAATAGTTAAATAGAACCTGTACATATGGATGGTTCGTAAATCCTTCCTTATTTTCCACATCCGTCAACACAGACATGATATTGTACCCAACACCTTGCTCAGGAACTTTTCTTAAGAATTCCTTATTTTTAATTAAAGTATGCTCTAAATTTTCTGAATTCCCAGCTTCCATATACACTGGGTACAAACTCGTAAACCAACCTACGGTTCTAGAGTTATCTAAATCATGATCCGATAAAGTCCTTCCGTGCCCTTCCAAGGCTATAAGATACTCTCCTTTTTTAAAGAACGCATCCAGACCTTTAGCTAAGGCTGTAAGTAATAAATCATTGATCTGAGTATTAAATGCAACACTTGCTTTCTTAATTAATTGTTCAGTTACCTCCTCGCTTAGTTCGATGCGAGTGTTACTAATCTCATGTTTACCATCTTGCTTTTTAATGAGAATTCGTTCCAAATTAGGAACACTTCCATTAAGCCAAAATTGATTACGGTTAAGGAACATCCATTGATTAGCATAAATCTCCAGATAAGTAGCCCAATCAAGGAATGAATTAGTCTTCAGCGGTAATGTTGCCTCCAGATCCTTATACAAGGTGGTTAAATCTTCCAGAATAATTCTCCAACTTATTCCATCTACCACTAAGTGATGAATGATGACCAACATATGATCTTCCTGGTCCGTATTAAACACAGCTACCCTTACTAATGGTGCTTTAGCAACATCAAAACTTGACTGCAATTCTTCGGCCTTCTCTTTTATGGCATCATGTACATTTTCTTCACCTCTAAAATCAAACTGCTGAATTTTAATCGAGCAGTCTTTTATTGGCTTTACTTCGAATTCCTTAGAATTAAAAGATGCTCTTAATTGATCATGGTGCGCAATTAAGCGGTTAAAGACGTTTTCTAACTTGGTTACATCAAGTCGTGTTTCACTAGCAAAAATCACGGATTGATTGTAATGGTTAAAGTCGCCTCGAAAATTTTTGTAAAACAAACGTTGAATTGGAGTCAAACTGGCGTTACCCTCAACATCCACTTGTTCTACCGTATTTGCAAAATGAACAGCAACTCTTGCCTGTTCTTTAAGAATTGGATGCTTAAAAATACTCTGCACATCCAACTTGTACCCTACGTTTTTAAACCTAGCCGCAATTTGAATTGCTTTAATAGAGTCTCCACCTAAAGAAAAGAAGTTACTGTTTATTCCTACTTTAGGTATTCCTAACACCTCTTGCCAAATATCAGCAAGTACTTTTTCGATCTGATCCGAGGGATCAACAATTTTTTCCTGATTCTCCTGAAGCTGACCTAATGGCTCTGGTAAAGCCTTCTTATTAATTTTACCATTTATGGTAAGAGGGATTCGATCTACTTCTACAAAGAACGTTGGAAGCATATAATCTGGCAATTCAGCACTTAATTCCGATTTAATCTCCTCTTCCTTAACATTGCCATTAGATACAAAATAAGCACATAAGTATTTGTTGCTATTTTTATCTTGACGATCTATAACTACGGCCTCTAAAATATTGGGAATCTCATTTATCCTATGCTCAATTTCACCTAGTTCTATTCTGTGCCCCTTAATTTTAACTTGATGATCAATCCTTCCGATGTATTCTATTTCTCCTTCGTGGGTCCACAGAGCTGTATCACCCGTTTTATATAAACGCTCCCCTTCTACGAGAGGATTTTCTATGAATCTTTCCTGAGTAAGTTCAGGTCTGTTCAAATATCCTTTTGCTAATTGGGACCCAGCAATATAGATTTCACCTGGTAGACCAATGGGTACCAAATTCTTATTTTGATCAAGAATATATATTCTGGTATTACCGATAGGCTTTCCTATTAGAATTTTAGTATCAGCTGGTGTGACTTGCTTAACAATACATCCAACCGTAGCTTCTGTAGGACCATACTCATTGAAAACCTTCATGTTAGGGTTCAATCTCAACAGTATATCTAGATGTTGTTTAGTCATTTGTTCACCTCCCACAATTGCCACTTCCACATTAGATTCTTTAATCTCTAAATGTTGAAGGATAGAAATATGTGCTGGCGTTATTTTAACTGCATCTATATCTGAATGGCTGCCAAATGTGTGCTCCAGTATTTCTGCGACTTCTTGTGCAGGGTTATAAATATGCAACGATCTTCCACGGACTAACGCAGCAAAAATACTTGTTACCGTAAGATCAAATGAGAGTGACGTATAAAGACCAAAGTTGCCATTTGTCTCATCAAAATAGTTGGAAGACGCCCATGAGATATAATTATAGAAATTTTTATGTCGTAGTTCACATCCTTTAGGTTTCCCTGTAGAACCTGAGGTATAGATCACATAACAAAGATCTTCATCATCAATGCTAATATTTGGATCTTTTGAACTTACCCCACTTAAGTCCACTTCGTCAATGGCAACCACTGGACAGTTAAAATTGATCCCTTCCCTCGAAATGTATTCGCTGGAAGATAATATTAACGACACATCGGCATCTTCAATGATAAAGTTGATTCTGTCATTTGGGTAGGCAACATCTATCGGAACATAGGCAAGACCTGCTTTTAGCACCGCAAGTACGGTAATTACCATTTTGTCTGATCGATCCAATAAAATACCGACCAATGGGTTCGTATTTACTCGTTCAAGGCTCAAAAGGTGGTTTGCCATTTGATTTACCTGAGCATCCAATTCTGAGTAGGTCAAACTACTCGGAGCAAAAGTCAGTGCTATCTCAGAACCTTTGTTTTTAACTTGCTCACAATACAAGTCTAATACGTTGGTATTTGATGGGTAGTCAATTTTGGTATCATTAAAAGAGTTGATTAAAAGCTCTTTTTCCTCCTCAGTAACCAATTGAATTTCCCCAATTTTCAAAGAAACATTATCTACGACATTTTCGATAATAGAAATGAATCTAGAGGACATTTTTTGAATTGATTCCTCCTTAAATAATGAGGTCGCATACTCAAATAAACAAGACATCTTATCACCCTGACTAGTTACAGTAAGGGTTAAATCGAACTTAGAAATCTTACCTTCCATTCGATAAGGTTCGAAATTAAGGTCATTTATCTTAGTTCCTTTATTTTCTTCGGCAACATCATAAACGAACATAGCTGAGAAAACAGGGTTGCGACTCAAATCTCTTTCCAGATCCAAATCATCCACCAATTGATCAAATGGATAATCCTGATTATCAAAGGCAGCTAACATCTTGTTTTTAATCTCATCTAGATAAGATGAAAAGGCAACTTCAGCTTCGGGATAACTTCGAATTGCAAGTGTATTAACAAACATTCCCAACAAAGGTTCTAAATCTGGATGATTCCTACCTGCTATTGGGGTCCCCACCACAAGATCCTCCTGACCACTAAAATGATGTAAGAAAACCTTATACAAGGCCAAAACAGTCATATAAACTGAGGTTCCCTGCTGTTGTGAAATTTGATTGATTTTAGACGCCAAAGGTTTTGGAATCTCAAAATTATATGTGCTTCCGCTAAATTGCTGTACTCCAGGTCTTGGAAAATCGTATGGCAAGGTCAACACTGGTATTTCTCCATCAAATTGACCGAGCCAAAATTCTTTTTGATTCTTAAGTACTGAGTTAAAATATTCATTTTGCCATAGTGCAAAATCTTTATATTGAATTCTTAGGGGGTCGAGCTGCTGCCCATTATACACTTGAACAAATTCGTGATACAAGTTCTTAAATGATTCACCATCTGAAATGATGTGATGCATATCGAATCCTAAGATATGCTTTTCTTCCTCAACCTTGATCAAAATCGCACGCATTAAAGGAGGATTCGAGAAGTTGAACGGTCTTACAAAATCGGATAGAATTTGCTCCACTTGGTTTTCCGTTGCTTCTTTCTGCTCCAATACAAATTGCACCTCTTTTGCTGGAAGAATTTTCTGCTCTCCTCCATCCTTAGTAGTAATAAAAGAGGTTCTTAAGCTTTCATGTCGATCTATAAGGGTGTTAAACGACGTGATCACCAATTCTACATCCACTTTTCCAGAAACCGAAATAGCACCAGGCATATTATAAGTGGTACTATTCTCATCAAATTGCTCCAGAATAAAAATCCTTCTTTGAGCAGCGGATAAAGCATATTGTTCCTTATTGGCAGCAATAGGTATTTCACGATACGTATTTTCAGAAAAAGTATTCCAAATGGAAGCTAATTGCTCAACTGTAGGGTTTTCAAAAATGTCACGAATCGTGATTTTTAAATTCAACTCCTTTTCAATTCTAAATACCAACTGTACAGCTTTCATGGAGTGTCCTCCATTTTTGAAGAAGTTATGTCGAATTCCGAGGGTATTATTATCTAACAAATCACGCCAGATCGTAAGTAGTTTCTCTTCTCGCCTAGTTGTTGGTTCTACTATTTCCTGTTCACCGCCGAATTCAACATCCAATTCTTGAAGGACTCTTCTGTTGACTTTTCCATTAGCAGTTAACGGAATAGATTCGATCTCCGTAATGAACGAAGGAACCATATAATCAGGTAGCTTTTTACTTAGGTTAGATTCAATTTCCTCCCGTTTCAGTGGTTCATCATTAACCACATAGGCACATAGATATTTAAAACCGTCCGATCCTTGTTTGTCGATTACGGCACTATTTGCAACTCCTTCAATTTCATTTAGTGCAGATTCAATTTCTCCAAGTTCAATACGATAGCCACGAATTTTAACCTGATAGTCTTTTCTACCTATAAACTCAACATTTCCATCTTTACTCCATTTGGCAAGATCACCCGTTCGATACATTCGTTTTGAATCATCGAATGGGCTAACTACAAATTTCTCATTGGTCAACTCTGGGTTATTCAAATACCCTCGTGCAAGATTGTCTCCAACGATGCATAATTCACCTTCTACTCCTATCGGTACTAACTGATTTGATTCACTAAGGATTAAAAATTGCTGATTACTCAAGGGTTTACCAATTGGAACATTAGATGTTTTTGGCAACTCTTCCAACGTTGTTTCATAGTAACTAGAATCGATTGTTGCTTCCGTTACTCCATAACTATTTACAATTCTGAGGTCTTTACCAAACCTCTCCATAAGTTGACTGAATTGGTCGGAATTACACGAATCTGAACCTAGAATCAATAACTTCATATGGTCCAATGCCAGATTCTCCGTGTAGATATAGTCTAGTAGTGGAAACATTAGAGCTGGCGTAGACTCAAAAATATTAATCTGATGCTCAGCAATAAGCTGATGAAGCGACTGGGGATCAAGGCGAACATCCGATGGACAGATCACCATTTTACCACCACTTGTTAACGTTCTTACAAGGTCTCCTACAAATACATCGAATGAGAAACTAGCCATTTGAAGAAGGCTTACTTCAAATTTATTCAAATGATAATGTGCATTCCAACTAAATGCAATGTTTGTAACACTTCTATGTTCCACCATTACACCTTTTGGATTACCCGTTGAACCAGAAGTATAAATCACATAGGCTAATTGATTCTCCCTAATTTCAATATTTACGCTCTCCTCAGAATGTGAAGTTATAGCACTAGAACTCAAACCTACTTTATCAATTTGAGTGGTAATCTTATCAAATAATTGTTCTTCGGTCAGAAGTATTTTCACCTGACTATCTTCAATCAAATAATCAATGCGTTGTTGTGGATATTCAGGATCGATTGGAACATATGCTCCACCAGATTTCATAACCCCCAATGCGGCAATTACCATTTTTGGAGAACGATCAACCATGATCCCAACCAGCTCATCTTTCTTTATTCCTTTTTCTACAAGGTAATTCGCAATTTGATTGGAGGAAGCCTCTAGCTGCGCATATGTAATATTCTCCTGTTGGTAAACAACCGCTATGTTGTTTGGATGAGCAATGGTTTGCTCTTTTATAAGATCCAGGATCGTTTTATCTGTACTAAAAGGCTGATGAGTATCATTAAACTCTTCCAGAATCATTTTACGTTCCTGATCCGAAGTCAAATCAATTTTTGAGATAACTAAGGAAGGTTCAGTAACAATACTTTTTATGATTAATTCCAGATGATCCAACATCTGCTTAATCAACTCTTGAGAGAATAGTCGAGTTGAATAGTCAAAGCTAAGTTTGATTCCTTCTTCGGTTTCAGTTGCTTCGAACGAAATATCAAATTTGGCAGTAACTCTTGAAGATTCTGCTACTGACATTTCTACACCATCCAGCGTAGGTAATTTTTTATCTCCAGCCTTAGAGTAGTCGAACATCACGTCGAACAATGGACTACGTGACATATCACGCGTAGTTTCTACATCTTCAACTAGCGTTTCAAATGGATAATCCTGATTTTCAAATCCGTTCAAGGCAGACTCCTTTACTTGCTCGGTAAAGTCAAGTAATGTAAGGTCACTTATGATCCAGTTTCTTATCGCAATAGTGTTAATAAAAACTCCAAGTAAGTCTTTAACAGACGGGTGAGTTCGACCAGAAACAGGACTTCCCACAACAATATCGTCTTGACCTGAATATTTATGTAACAGCACGTAAAATGCGGTCAAAAGGGTCATATAGTTGGTTAGACCATGCTCAGTTCCAAAGTTTCTTAACTTTTCGGTAAATTCGGACGATAAAGTTTTAGTTACTGAAGCTCCATCAAAAACCCATTTTTTTGGTCTAGATCCGCTGTAGGGCAAATCCAATGGATCAGCGGGATTTTCAAATTGTTTGAGCCAGTACGTTTTTTGCTTGGCCAGCTTATTTTTGTATTCAGCACTGTTTTGCCAGTTAGCAAAGTCTTTGTATTGAATCTCTAATTCTGGCAGTTGCTCATCGTTGTATAATTGTCCGAACTCCTTAATAAAAGTCCCAACAGAAACACCATCCGATATGATGTGGTGCATATCCACTAACAAATAAATCTGACCAAGATCAGATTTTCCAATTACTGCTCGAATCAACGGTGGTTTATCAAGATCAAATGGTTTGATATGCTTGTGCAGCACAGACAAATCATTGGATTCTAAATTGATTTGATTTATTTTAAATTCAACCTCATCAGTAGATAAAATAGATTGTACTAATTCCCCATGATTTAGATAAAATCTAGTTCTGAGCACCTCATGTCTTGATATCATTTCATGAAACGTCTGTTCCATTTTGCTGATATTGGGTTCGCCGTTCAACACTAATACTGCAGGAATATTGTACGCCGTGGACTCCAAATCCAATTGATTCAACAGGAAAAGTCTTTTTTGGGCATTAGTAGAAGCATAGTAACTCGCTTCCTTAACTTGCGTAAGTTCCTTGAATTCAGCGCGATCTTGATGATCAATTAACTCTGCCTGATTCTTTAACAGTGGATTCGAAAAGATGTCTTTAATGGAAACTTCTTTTTCGAACGTTTTTAGAATTAAAGAGGAAAGTACAGTTACTTTTAGGCTGTGTCCACCAAGACTAAAAAAGTTATCAGTTACTCCTACTTGTTCAATCTGTAATATTTCTTGCCATATTTTAGCAAGCACCTTCTCTGTTTCTGTTGAAGGAGCCACAAATTCCATTTCCCTATCGACCTTAGGATCAGGAAGTGCTTTTACATCGACTTTCCCATTAGGTGTTAATGGAATTTTATCCATCCGAACAAATATGTCTGGAATCATGTAAGCAGGCAAATGCTCTCCTAGAAACTCCTGAAAAACATTTAATGGAATCTCCGCATCAGAAACATAATAACCGTATAATAAATCAGAAGCAGGAGTTACAACAACATTTGAACACCCCTCCATTTTGAGCATATAGTGCTCCACTTCACCCGTTTCAATTCGGTATCCACGTACCTTGGTTTGATTGTCTATTCTTCCTAAATATTGAATCTCACCATCTGGAGTAAAATACCCAAGGTCACCCGTTTTATAAATTCTCGTTTTTAACACGGGATGAACAACAAACTTCTCAAGCGTTAAATCAGGTAAATTGAAATAACCTTTACCTACTCCACTCCCTGCTACGGCAATCTCTCCTGTTGCTCCCTTAGGAAGTAGATTTAGATATTGATCTACGATGTAAATACTTGCATTGCCTGTAGGATAACCTATTGTAATTTTTTCATTGGCACTCTTTAGTGTTTTAACGCTACATCCAACCGTTGTCTCTGTAGGTCCATATTCATTAAAAACTACCACCGATGAACCTGTTTGAAGCATGTTTTTCAACTGGTCCTTCTTAAGTTCATCACCACCAACTACAATACCTTTGACATTTCCGTTTTCAATACCCAAATAAGGCAGTAAACTAGCATGTGCTGGTGTAATTTTTATAAAGTCAATCTCAGAGTCTGATTGAAAAACCAGCTTTAAGATTTCTTCTATTTCAAGTTCTTGATCATAAATAGTAAGCGATTTACCTCGTAACAACGGAAGATAAATACTGGTAATTGTAAGGTCAAAGGAAAGTGAGGTAAATAAAGCAGAATTTCCTTGAGCATCACATCGGTTGAAATAATAATCATTTGCCCAACTTAAGTAGCTAAGCATATTCTCATGTTTTATTTCACACCCTTTAGGATTCCCAGTAGATCCCGAAGTATAAATGACATATGACCTTAAACCAGGTTTTGTTTTATCAATAAGTTCGATCTGTTCCTCATCTAACACAAGCTGATCTAATCTCAAAACTTGACATTCCGTATCTAGCTCTAAATCAGAAATTAACAGCTTAGCATTGCTATCACGCAACACATACTTCACACACTGGATTTGATTTCTCAATCGGAATATACGCCGTACC
>JAHDFW010000216.1 GCA_020627945.1 Cytophagales bacterium | reverse complement strand
CTCTTGCTCAAAACTCTTGCTCACTCCTCACCACTCTTGCTCAAAACTCACCAACGCAATTTAAAATGCTGTTTAGGTTGATTCGTCCTGAAAAATGCTAAGCCGAAATCGAAAAGGTCAATGGAGATCATTACTCTTTCATGATTCTGTATTAATTCCCAAGCTTCTTGCATTCCCTTGCTCCAGTAGATATCATCAAAAACAAATACAGTTTCTTCGCTAGCTTTAGTAAGACATTGTTCGAAATAATTTAAAGTTGCTTGTTTTCGATGATTCCCATCAAAAAAGACCATATCAAGAGAATCTTCTAGTTCATTCAATAAAGAAGGAAGAGCATCATTAATATTACCAATTCTACCTTGAATATTAGTTACATTAAGTTGTTCAAAATTGGTTCTTGCAACTTCCGCTATGTTTGAACATCCCTCTATTGTATAAATTCTGGCTTCTGGAGCTGATTTCGAAAGGTATAGTGTTGAAATACCTAATGAAGTTCCTAACTCCAAAATAGACTTTGGTTTCATATAATCTACCAGTCTAAATAGTAATTGACATTGTTTTTCAGTACTTAAGGCACTTCCCGCAATAGATTTGATACTCCGTTTATTTTTATTTCCAGAGTTTATAGAGCCTGCACCAAAATCTTGCACCTCTATTATGGTATTGGAGTTTAATAAGCTTTTCCGTATTTTTTCAATATCATGAATTTTAGGTCCTTTATTTTTAATGGCTTTTAAGTAAATATCAAATACAAAAGGGGAGTGGAGCGAGTGCTCATTTTTACCAGAAATTTGATGTGCTAAGAAGTTTTTAATCAAATTAAATTTGCTCACCAATTCTGATTAATTATTATTTCAGGAATGAATTGTCTTAGTTGTGACGGCAAGGAACTACCATTGTGAAATCAGGGATTCTAACTTTAAGTCGAGTACCATCAACTAGTTTTTCCATCAGGTAATAGCCGCCCATTTTTCCCATTTCAGATTTTAAATTACAACCAGAAACATATTTATGAACATCTCCAGGTTCTAAAACAGGTTGTTGACCAATAACACCTTCACCTTCAACCTCGCGTAAATTTCTAAGAGAATCATGTATGTACCATTGACGCCTCAATAATTGAACAGTCGAACTACTGTTGTTCTCAATTCTGACGTTGTATGCAAAAACAAAGTGGAATTGTAACGGATTGGAATATTCCGGCATATATTGAGTAGATACACTAACTTTTATTCCCTCAGTTATTTTCGTAACGATTGCCATGGTTATGTAAAATAAACAAAATTAATTGGTTAACGCAAAAAAAAGGACAATATTGTCACCTTCAAAAAACGCCAGTTTTAAGGATTATTCTATTGACATTCAGTAACTAAAAGCTTTATGGAAGTGAAAATTGAAGAGAGTTGGAAAAAGGCCTTATCCAATGAGTTTGAAAAAGACTACTTTCAACAATTAGTTGGTTTTGTTAAGCAGGAATATACAAACGCCACAGTATATCCGCCTGGATCTCAGATTTTCAATGCTTTTGATCATTGCACTATAGATAATGTCCGTGTAGTAATTTTAGGGCAAGACCCTTACCATGGACATGGACAAGCTAACGGACTATGTTTTTCCGTAAGTGATGGAGTTAGAGTTCCTCCTTCTTTGGTTAACATTTATAAGGAAATGAACTCTGATCTTGGCAAGCCGATATCTACGTCCGGAAACCTTGAATATTTAGCGAAACAGGGTGTACTTTTGTTAAATGCGACTTTGACGGTAAGAGCAAAATCTCCTGGATCTCATCAAAATAAAGGGTGGGAGGAGTTCACCGATGCTGTTATTAGAGTTGTAGCTGATAATTCTGAAAACATTGTATTCATACTTTGGGGTTCTTACGCACAGAAGAAAGGTGCTTTTCTAAGTAGAGAAAAACATTTAGTTCTGGAATCGCCACATCCTTCTCCATTCTCTGCTCATAGAGGATTTTTAGGTAATAAACATTTTAGTAAGACCAACGAATACCTAATCTCGAAAGGTAAAAGTCCTATTGAATGGTAAAATACTTTGAACCAGTATTGTGTAGCGGAATAGGAAATATTCTAACGGTTAGTATTTAATACAAAAAAATCCCGTACCAAATTCTTAGTACGGGACTTAAAAAAAATATATTATTAGACATTGACTAGAAAGTCAACTGGTCATTGCTTCGAATAATACTCTTATTTCCATGATCCGATGACACATTACCTCTAATTAAGATTAAAGTTTCAGGTGTAACGATGTCGTTTGTAATAACACGAACCTGCTCTTTTTGCATTCCTACCGCTTTTGGTCGATAAGTAACTGAAACAGAACCAGATTCACCAGGTTTAAGTGTTGGCTTTTCAGCTCTAAAAGAAATACAGTTACAAGAAGACTTCATGTTTTTAATCATTAGGTCAGATTTACCCGTATTCGAAATTGTAAACTTCTTAGTAACACTTTTACCTAATTCCACATTACCGAAGTTATGATCATTTTTAGCAAATCGGATATGAGGAGAGTTCGCTTTTTCTGCATCTGTATAAACACGAGCAGGTGCTTTTTCCGCATTTCCTTTGATTCTAACAACTTTGGTAGGACTTTTTGCGTTAGATGTGATCGTAATCGACTTATGGAATCCTCCCGGACGATTTTTACTGTTATATATAGCTTTTATATGACTTTCTCCTCCTGGAGGAATTGGCTCACGTGGCCATGACGGTGTTGTACACCCACACGAAGCCCGGACATTAGAAATCATAATGGGTTCATTACCTACATTTTTAAATTTAAAAACATGCTCTGCTTTATCACCTTCAGTAATTTGACCGAAATCATACGATTCCTCTTCAAATTTGAATTCCCCTTGAGCAAAAGCGCCTATTGCCATCATGGCACATATAACGCCCAAAAACAATTTCTTCATACTATTTACAATTTTAAGATTGAATTAATGCAAATTTAATTTTCAATAGAGAATAAGCAAAATTCATGCGAAACTTTTTAACTAACTCTCTTAATCTTATTTTATTATACAAATGGTTTGTCAAAGGTAACCCAAATAATACTTTCAGGCACCCTCTTTTTGTTTTGAAATGCGGTCTAATTTTAGTAGTTTCGCGCAGTTTAAACAGAATAGATTTTACGTTGTGAAAGTGGCTACAAAAAAATCAATATATACGAAAAAAGAAGTTCTTGAGGATTTCAGAATTGCCGTAGAAAGTAGAGAAGCGAGTCTTACGGGCCGTAAGGAAGTTTTTATGGGGAAGGCAAAGTTCGGAATCTTTGGAGACGGTAAAGAATTGGCACAAATTGCGCTAGCAAAATATTTTAAACCTGGCGATTTTAGATCAGGTTATTATAGAGATCAAACTATGATGCTGGCAATGGGTGAATTAACGTTACACCAATATTTTGCCCAATTATATGCACATATGGATGTGGAAAAAGAACCAGCTTCTGCTGGAAGAATGATGAATGGTCACTTTTCTACTAGGTCGTTGGATGATAATGGTAATTGGAAGGATTTGATGAAAATCAAAAACTCAAGTGCCGATGCTTCCCCAACTGCTTCTCAAATGCCGAGACTAGTAGGACTAGCTCAAGCGTCTAAATATTATCGAGAGAACAAAAACATAAACGGCGATGGCTTTTCTGATAAAGGAAATGAAATTGCGTTTGGTACAATTGGTAATGCTTCTACTTCTGAAGGACCTTTCTTCGAAGCAGTAAATGCTGCTGGAGTTATGCAGATTCCTATGGTTATTTCCGTTTGGGATGATGGGTATGGTATTTCAGTTCCTGCTAAATATCAAACTACGAAAGAAAATATTTCAGAGATTCTTAAAGGTTTCCAAAGAGAAGGAAAAGGAGAGTCTGGTTATGAAATATTTGTGGCAAAGGGATGGGATTATGCAGAACTTTGTGAAACATATAAAAAAGCCACGGCTGTAGCACGTAAAGAGCACGTACCTGTTCTGGTACATATTACAGAAGTAACTCAACCTCAAGGACATTCTACATCGGGTTCTCATGAGCGCTATAAATCTAAAGAGCGCATGGATTGGGAAAAAGATTATGATTGCAATCTTAAGTTTAGAAACTGGATTCTTGAAGAAGGTGTTGCATCTGAAGCTGAACTTGAAGAGGTTGAAAACATAGCAAAAGAGAATGCTAAGAAAGCTCGTAATGAATCATGGAAAGCTTATGTAGCTTCAATGAAAGAAGAAGTTGATGAAGCTAAAGCAATCATTAATGCATTAGCAGCAGGTTCAGAACGAAAAGCAGAGATCGAGCAAATCCTTTCTGCATATAGCGAAACTATAAATCCTATTAGAAAGGATGCTGTTACTGCTGTTACTAAAGCTTTAAGAATTACTCGTTTTGAGAATTTTGCTGCGCGTGATAATGCCCGTGACTGGATTACTGATGTTAGAGCTAAAAACTTTGAGAGATATTCTTCACACTTACATAGTCAATCTGAGTTTTCGGCATTAAATATTGAAGAAGTTCCTGCGGAATTTAACGGTGATGAAAAACTGGTTGATGGAAGAGAAGTTCTTCAGGCTTGTTTTGATAATTTATTGACTACCGATGAAAGGGTGTTAGCGTTTGGAGAGGATGTAGGGAAAATCGGAGATGTAAATCAGGCTTTTGCAGGGTTACAAGAGAAGCATGGAGAACATCGTGTTTTTGATACGGGAATCCGTGAATGTACCATTATGGGGCAAGGAATTGGGTTAGCTATGCGTGGATTGAAGCCAATTGCTGAGATTCAATACTTGGATTATCTTCTTTATGGAATTCAAATTTTATCGGACGATTTGGCAACTCTTCAGTATAGAACAAAAGGAGGTCAAAAGGCACCGATGATTATACGTACTCGTGGACATCGCCTAGAAGGAATTTGGCATTCTGGTTCGCCGATGGGAATGATACTTCATTCTCTTAGAGGAGTAAATGTTCTTGTACCTCGTAACATGACTCAAGCGGCTGGATTTTACAACACAATTCATAAATCAGATGAACCAGCCTTAATTGTGGAATGTTTAAACGGTTATAGATTAAAGGAAAAAATTCCTGCAAATATTGGAGAGTTTACTGTGCCAGTAGGAGTTCCAGAGGTAATTAGAGAAGGAGATGATGTAACCGTGGTTACATATGGTTCTATGTGTAGAATTGTTCAAGATGCGGCAAATCAGTTGAGTGAAGTAGGAATTTCAGTTGAAATTATAGATGTACAATCTTTGTTGCCATTTGATGTTAATCATATGATTGTTGAATCTATCAAGAAAACGAATAGAGTCGTATTTGCGGATGAAGATGTAAGTGGAGGAGCAACAGCATTTATGATGCAGCAAGTATTGGAGAAACAAAAAGCATATTTCCATTTAGATTCAGAGCCAATAACTATACATGCTCAAGATCATCGTCCAGCATATGGTACGGATGGAGATTATTTCTCTAAACCAAGTGCCGAAGATGTATTCGGTTCTGTTTATAACCTTATGAACGAATTTGACCCAAATCAGTACCCAGCTATCTAATGGTTGGAATTAATTAGGAAGGAATAATATTAAAAAATGAAAATTACGCTTAACGTAAAACAAGTAATTAAAGAGACGAATGATACTATCACGATAGTTTTTGATCGTCCACAGGATATGGATTTTAAAGCAGGACAATTCTTGACTTTAATTTTACCTTTGGAGGGAAGAGAAGTAAGAAGAAGTTATTCGCTTTGTTCTGCTCCTTACGAGACCGATCGATTAGCCGTTTCTGTAAAAAGAGT
>JAHDFW010000215.1 GCA_020627945.1 Cytophagales bacterium | reverse complement strand
TGGGTTGATTAATAACCAGATCCGAGTTGTCCATTGGTTTTCCAGTCATAAGGTAAGTTTAGCAAGTTAAGAACACCCATATTACAATATTCATCTTATTAATCAAAGTAAAATGAGTTATAATTATAAATTCAAATCATAAATAATAGGCTATTCTTTAATAGAGAAAGGCTCTGTGGGACATGGTAACTAACCAGTGTAACAATTTGTGCTGTTAGTCGTTAAAGAGGGTGTAAAGAAATGTGCTATGAAAAATAAATTCCTTCGTCTAGATAAACCGTGTTCAGAGAATTGGGAAAATATGACACCCAATGAAAAAGGAAGGTTCTGTGACAGTTGTTCTAAAAGCGTAATTGATTTCACTAAAATGACAACCGAGGAAATCACTCAGGCACTTAGAGAGTCGAAGGGTTCTATATGCGGCCGAACCAATCAACGACAATTGAATACTCCGCTGATGGATGTTTATGAAGAAAGTTCATTTAAACTTCCTTATTCAAGAATAGCAGCAGGAGTAATGATAGCAGGTTCGTTAGCTGCAGTTACTCCATCAAACGCTGAAAAACCTTCTTTTCCTATAGAAATGATTGATTCTGATAACGCTGTTGATCCGCCGATTCAATTGGAAGAAAATGGAGAAACTCCGCGACATTGGAAGTACAAAGATACCACACTTATAAAAGGTAAAATCCAGTATGATACTATTCTGGTAGAAAATGCTATCGTGATCTTTTTAAGTAAAAATGAATATTATAAAACTGTGACACAAAAAGATGGAACATTTGAGTTACCAGTTCCTACTCACTTGATTGATAAAGATAATGTAATTTTGGTGTCATATGCTAAAGTCTCTGATATTGAAATAAAAGGAAGGCCCATGCCTTTATCTTTCCGTGATCAAAATTATTTATTAAGTAAAGAGCAAATTGCCGAAATCGTTAAAATCACACCTCGACCAGACTCTTTTTTATTGGGGGCTATGACATTGCATGATGTTAACTATTCACCGATTGTATTAAGAAACGGAATAGAAATACCCTATAAGCAGTTTGAGAAAGAAAGAAGAAATTCAGGCGAATATTGTTCTTCCTCCAGCCAAAAAAATAATCAATCATATATAACGTTTTATTTGGGTCGCAGAAAAGCCGCAGCAATATTAGGCCGTGAACCGAAAGATGGTTTGTATTTGCAATATTCAGTTAAATAAGACCAAATAGAGTTATGTCTATTTTACTTTTCCTGATAATATTTTTAACACTTGTTTTATTTGCAAAACGAGTAGTAAGATTTTTGCTAGATACTCTAGGGGCAGTTTTTGATAGTGTTTGGCATACGGGTTTCATGGATCTATCTGATTTCTTAGCTCCAGCAATTGTTTTGCTAGTAGTATTTGTCAAGATTGTTTCCATGGAATTTTGGTTAAATGAAGCACGAACGAATAAGGAGATGGTTAAGGTTTCTCAAAAACTTGAAGAATGGCGATCCGAAAAAGGAAAATATCCTGAAGACTTGGATGCAATTGTAGGAACTCGACCTCTAAGAAAAACTTGGTATACAGATAATTGGGGTAACTATTATAGTTACCAATCAATATCAGAACATAACTCATTTGTTTTAGTTTCTGCAGGTAGTGATGGGAGGTTTGGAACCAGTGATGACCTTGTAGTTAACGGACAAAAATCTTCATCAAACCAACCCATCTAATCTTTGCTTCGTATCTTAATTCAGTTAGTTGGTAAATTCTCTTAGCATTCTAGTGGGAAAATTACCAAAATGCGGTTATTATTGCGACATAATAATAATGCTGGATAAAAAGTAATTAATTCCAGTCTGAATATACGATAAATACACAGTTAAATAATGAAGAATCAGCTTATTTCCGGGGGATGTGGTTTTGTAGGTAGAAACATGGTCAAAAGACTGTATAATACCTCCAATGATAGAGTGATTTTTGTAGACGATCTATCTGTTGGAACAGACCCATCAACTTGGTTGGATGTGCCTTTGAAGCGTGAAGTAGGGAACATGAAAATCTATGGAGAGGACGAAAGATTACTTTTCATAAAAGGAGATTTTCTTAATGTGTTGAGAGGATTGAGTGCAGACGAAAACTGGATTCCAAACGAATATGGAATTGATATCGTAAAATTTGATGATGTGTTTCACTTTGCTGCCATAGTTGGAGGTAGAGCAATGATTGATGGTGATCCTATGAAAGTAGCGTTGGATTTGTCAATTGATGCTGAGTTTTTCTACTGGATTACTCGCCACAAGCCTGCAAGAGTATTATACCCAAGTTCAAGTGCAGCATACCCAGTAAGTAAGCAGACAGATTCTAACACCGTTCAACTTCAAGAGTCTGATATTGACTTTGCTAATATGGGACAACCAGATATGACATACGGTTGGACGAAATTGACTGGAGAATTCCTAGCGAAAATTGCTGCTGAACATTATGATGTTCACATTGCTTGTATCCGTCCGTTTTCTGGATATGGAGAAGATCAGGATTATTCTTATCCAATTCCTGCAATTGCTCGTAGAGCCGTTTATCAGGAAAGTCCATTTGAAGTTTGGGGAACAGGACATCAAGGGCGTGATTTTGTTCATATTCAAGATGTTTTGGACTGTTCATTATTGGCAATGGAAAAAATCTCCGATGGTACAGCTATTAACATTGGCCGTGGAGAATTAACAACGTTCCGAGATATTATTGGAATGTTCATGAAAATTGCTGGTTATGAAACAGACATTAAATGTTTATTGGACAAACCAGTAGGGGTGTTTTCAAGATACTGTAGCAATCAGTATGCAAAAGACCTTTTAGGTTGGGAACCTAAGATTTCTTTAGAGGCAGGGTTAACTCGAGTTTACAACGCAGTTAAGGAGAAGGAAGGTCAATAAATTGAATATGTCAGATCAGCAAAAAACTATTGTTTGCTTTGGTACAGGTCCAGCCTTTAAAGGAGGGATGTCAAACTATAATACGTCATTGGCTAAGTCACTGGCGGGTATGGAAAATACTAAAGTGCATATCGTATCCTGGTCTGAACAATACCCGAGTATTATACCACGAGAATTTAAAGATAAGGTTAGTACTTTAGACTTTCTAGATGGTTTTGATATTTCCATCAATTACTTACTAAACTATAACAATCCTTTTTCTTGGTCAAAAACAGCTAAATATATAGCTTCTTTAAATCCAGATAAGGTAATTATTCAATGGTCAATAGCCATTCAAGGATTGCCTTTACACTATATGGTGAAGAAGCTTAAGAAAATCTGCAATTGTGAAGTGATTTTTGATATGCACTTTGTGATCCAGAAGGAGAAGAGCAATATTGATAAGAAATTTACTCGTTTTGGTATTAAGCAAGCTGATACTTTTATTGTACATGCGCTAAAGACGTTCAACGAATTAAAGCAGCTTTTCCCTGAGAAGAAGTTTGCTCTAACCGAATCTGGAGAAAGACAAATACGAGTAAAGGATAAAACCATTCCAGTGGTTAAGTTATTTCACCCAATCTATGACTTGTATCAACCAGACCCGAACTTCGATATCGAAGCGTTTAAGAAAGAAAATGGTCTAAAGGAAAAGGTTTTTCTGTACTTCGGGTTTATCCGTGAATATAAAGGACTCCATCACGCCATTCCAGCATTTAAAAAATTAGCAGAGAAGCACGAAGACGTATCGTTTTTGATTTGCGGAGAACTTTTTTGGAAGACTTTGAATAATAATAGCTTCTCAACCAAGTTTAAAAAGTTTGTTTTTGGAGCGCTTAAGTCGATTTTCTTAAAAGGTAGCGAAGGAGAAGGAGAGTACAACCCACTTAAGTTGGTAGATGAACTTGGAATTTCCGATCGATGTATGGTTGTAGATACATTTATTCCTAATGAGGATGTAAATAAGTACTTCCAAGTTGCTAATGCTGGAATTTTATTCTACGAATCAGCAACTCCATCCGGAATTGAGTCACTGAGCTATAACTTTGATCTTCCGATTTTAACATCGAACAGAGGCCATTTTCCAGAAACGATAAAAGAGGGGCTTAATGGCTATATGGCTAAAGAATACACCGAAGAGGAAATGACCGCAACCATGGAACGTTTTCTTGCCAACCCAATTCCTCCTAAAAATGTTGCAGACATGAAAGATGCATTTAGTTGGGAGGTTTATTCTAATGCAATTTTGAGGTCTTGAATAGATTTACCGAGATTTTCTAAAAGTTAAAGTTTGTAAAGCAATAATTTATTCATAGATTGATCCATTATTTTGATCAACACACTATGAAAATTACAGATCTCAAAAGCAGACTTAAAAACTACACTCTTCTTGCAGGTGCTATTACGGCAGGTACGGTGGCAAATGCTCAAATAATCTACACTGATATATCCGATCAAACCCTTACGTTAGATGGAGATTCGTTGGATATTGATTTAAATTGTGATGGGGCATCAGACTTAAGGTTTAAATTTAATAGAAATTCTGTCTCTGGATCTGATCTATATGGATATCCAGAATTTGATAGAACGAGAACTGCATCATTAAGTTTAATGGGGGGAGCTTCAGCAGTTTATACAAATTCGGTATATGGTCCATTTCTAGGAGGCGCATTTAACGGTGGCGAAGCGATTTCTAATTTGGCTAATGATGGATGGGCATCGTCTGGAGGTCAAGTGGGATTTGTACGAAGTGCTAAAGAATTTGTTAATTTTTCGGAAAATTATGGTTATCTACCGTTACCGTCTTGGGTTCCAATATATTCATACTCATCTACTTATGCTTATTTGTCACAGAACAGAGGAGCATGGGCACAAGGAATAGAATTTCCTCCAAAGTATATGGGAGTTAGAATGGAAATCCCTGTGTCTTCTGGAAACTATTTTTACGGGTGGGTAAGAGCTTCTTCCAAGATAACGCCGAGAATGGATAATTTAGTTATTTATAGTTTTGGAATGTCATTAGATGCGAATGCTTCTATTCCAGCAGGTGTGGCCAATGGTTTTGCCGATACTCCGTTAAGTGTAAGTGTTACGGATATAGATAACAATGTGGATGGTTCCGACCTTGGTTTAGTATTCGCTATTTCTAATAGCAAAGCTAACACTGGTGCAGTAACCGCCTTTGTTGTTCCTGCTGGTGGAGATACTTTGGATCTTTGTGATATCCGTGAAATTGGTTTTACCGGAACTAATTCACTTGATATTGATTTGAATGCAGGAATTCAAGCTCCTTTAGGTACCTATAACTATGCTGTTAATTTCGCTGGTAAAACCGACATAAATGGAGATCCGATTGTTCAAGGACAAGAATATTTAGTTTATCTATATTCAGAAGGAGATTATGTCGATATTACGAATACGACAGGAGCAAATCAGTCTGTACTTACTAAATCTTCGAATTCAGTAACATTATCGTTGCCTACTACTTATTCAACAATATCTCCAACGGCGTGTACTCAATATGTTTCGCCAGCAGGAAATAATTATACGATTTCAAATACTTATTCAGATACAATCACGAATACATTAGGAGGTGATAGTGTAATCACCATAAATCTAACGGTAAATTACCCAACAATGGGCTCCGTTTCTCCCGTGGTTTGTGATTCTTATACTTCACCAAGTGGTAAAATTTGGACAAGTTCAAACACGTACATGGATACGATTCCAAATGCTTTAAATTGTGATAGTATAATTACAGTATTCCTTACGGTTAATGAGTCTACTAGTAACACAATTGTGGCTGAAGCTTGCGAAAGCTACATTTCACCTAGCGGAAAAGTATGGACAAGTTCTAATACTTATATGGACACGATTCCAAATGCTGCAAATTGTGATAGCATTATTACGGTGGAATTAACGATCAATGAGCCTTCAGCAAGTACTATTAATCCTGTGGCGTGTGGAACTTACACTTCTCCGAGTGGAAAGGTTTGGACAAGTTCCAATACTTACATGGATACGATTCCAAATGCTGCAAATTGTGATAGT
>JAHDFW010000214.1 GCA_020627945.1 Cytophagales bacterium | reverse complement strand
GGGGTAATCGTCTTTCACTATTGTTATCTGATTACCCGGAAAACCTAAGCATATACTTTTCTGCAGTTGTTTTATTTACTTCTTCTTTAGGTTGGGCACTTCCAAGCCCAGGAGGGATTGGAACAACACACTTTTTTGTTACTCAAGTTTTTTTACTGTTTGGATTAGCCAGTGAAGTTGGGGTAGCTTTTGCAGTATTATCTAATGGACTAACATTTATATTTGGAATTCTTACGGGTCTAATTTTCTTATTAGTTCATAGGTTAGTTAGTCAAAAATCTTCCCAACAGTCAGCATCGAAAGAGCACAATAACTGATTGAAAATCTAAATAATAGTATATTTGCCCCATTAGTACATTGATTACGAATTATGAGCAGAATTGAAATAAAGACTTGTCCAGTTTGCGGTTCTAATGAGCTTGTCAAGGTGAGGGATTTAAAAGACTATTCTATTACCAAAGAAGACTTCACGATAAGCCGTTGCGGTCAATGTGACTTTCATTTCACACTAAACCCTCCTTCTGAAGAAGATGCTGGAAGGTACTACCAAAGTGAAGATTACATTTCACATTCTGACACCAAAGAAGGTTTTATTAATAGTATTTATCATAAGGTGCGTGATGTGATGTTGGAACGCAAGTATAAACTTGTCAAAAAACATCAATCTGGTAAAAAACTGTTAGACATCGGAACTGGTACTGGATACTTTGCAGGGTATATGAAAGGTAAAGGTTATTCCGTATCAGGAGTAGAAATAGATCCTGACGTTCGTGCTATTGCAACTGAAAAATGGGACATTAATGTTCAACCACCTGCTAAGTTCATTTCAAAAGAGCTTGAAGGAAAATTCAATGCTATTACATTGTGGCATGTACTAGAGCATCTTTATGATTTAAATACTTATTTGGAGCGAATGCACCAGTATTTGGAAGATAAGGGAACGCTTGTAATTGCTGTTCCAAATTACAAGTCGAGCGATGCTCGTCATTATGAAAACTATTGGGCTGCTTACGATGTACCAAGGCATCTTTGGCACTTCTCTCCAGATTCAATAAAGAATTTAGCTAAGAAGCACAATTTCAAGTTTATTGAAATGAAACCCATGCCATTTGATCCTTTTTATAACTCTATGATGAGCGAACAACTAAAAGGAAGTGGTTCAAAACTTTTGAAAGGATTCTATTATGGATTTGGCTCTTTTTGGAAAAGTATGTTTAAAAAAGGCACTGGTAGTTCAATGATCTATGTACTAGAAAAGCGCTAGACTACTTTTTCTATACTTCGCACGTTTTGGTTGATTTCGTCTTTTTCGATATTTCCATCACGCAATCGAATAATACGATGTGCATACTGAGCAATATCCTCTTCATGTGTCACCATAATGATGGTATTCCCACTATCGTGTAATCTTTGAAATATTCCCATAATCTCATAGGAAGTCTTTGTATCCAAGTTACCAGTAGGTTCATCAGCAAGAATAATACTCGGATCATTAACTAAAGCACGTGCAATTGCCACACGTTGACGTTGACCACCAGAGAGCTCGTTTGGCTTATGCTTATAACGCTCCCCTAAACCAACGCTTTCCAATGATTTCAAGGCCTTTTCACTCCTATCCGCTTTTGAAAACCCTGCATATACAAGGGGAAGCGCTACATTATCCAACGCTGTAGAACGTGGTAGTAAATTAAAGGTTTGAAAAACGAAACCGATTTCTTTATTTCTAATCTCGGCTAATTTATTTTCAGTTAGCTTACTTACATCATTCCCATTCAGGATATAGTTTCCATTCGTTGGAGTATCTAAGCAACCAATGATATTCATCAGTGTGGATTTACCTGAACCTGAAGGTCCCATAAAAGCGACATATTCTCCTTTTTGAATAGTTAAGTCAACTGAATCCAATGCACGAATTCGCTCCTCTCCCATTACGTAAACTTTAGAAATTTCAGTAGTGCTGATTAATTCGCTCATAATTTCGCTTTGTTTAATTTGGACAAGTTTCTTTTACCATTCTTCGGAAGCTGCTTTTTTCTCCATTTCGGCATACTGCTTTTTATATACCTCTGAGAATTGCTCGTACTCTTGTAAAGATACTAATTCTTTCAGGTCATTTAAACCTTCCGTAGCAAATGATTCATAGTTCATCAATAAACTTTGCAAGATATATGCCTTAGTAAGCTCAGGAGAATTTGGATTCTCTTGTACATATGGAACCAAAAACTCATAGGCTTCACTTACTTTATCAGTTTCATTCAATAGGTTAGTTTTTTCCAAAATTGCCCCTTCATGATGCGGGTATTTCTTCAGAAAGAAATCCACATTTTCGAGCGCTGGTCCAAAATCTCCATTGATTCGTTGAGCCATTACCACGTGATAATGCCAATCAATATCGGTTGCTAAAGAATGTTCATTATTGGTTAGAACGTTCAACGCTTTATCTGGTAATCCTATTTTCGTGTAATACATCGCGTTCAGCAAATGGAAAGTTTCTGAGTTATTATCCTCAATTGTTTCTAACATTTTGCCAGCTTCTGACAAACGGTTATTCTTTAATAAAAACCTTACCATCAGCTCCTGAAAATATCCTTTGTACTCCGTTTCAATACCTTTATCATAATGCTTTTCAATATCATCGGGATTTACAAAAGTCAAATAAGTAAAAAGCTCATCTGCATCCAGCGTACCAACCTGCTCATCCTTTTCCAAATTAATCAATTTAATAAAAGTATTGGCTTGCTCTATCGCTTGTGCTCCTCCACTACTTTTCACTTGTGTCCAAAGGTGTGTAGCATTAGGTTCGTTCAAAATAGTATTAACCAGAGCCAAATTATATAAGGCTTTTGGTCGATCCGCTCGAATCGAAAGTTCAAAGAATTTTTGAGCTCTTTTGTATTCACGTTGCTTCAAATACCACAACCCTAATAGGTTAGAATAATGATAATTCAACATTGACATGCCATCTGCCATATCAGCTATAATTGGCTCCGCTTCGGAAAAGTTCAGCTCCCTTTCTTTAGAGATTGCTAACAAATACAATAATTCCTCTCCAATATAACGTGTAACCGATGTATTCAACCACTTTTCAATCCCAGCAATAGTCGCTGTATCTCCAATATTTCTCGCATTAAGACAATAATTTACAAGATAGGCGATGCGTTCCTGACTAATACGAATTTCCCCATCAAATGGAGAAGGTGATTCTACTTGTTGATTTAAGATATTACCGAGCATCAACTTGTTAGCTAAAAAGCCAAAGTTCTCATTTGGATACTTTTTGATAATTCCAGCTGCTTTTTCATAATTACCAGTTCGGATATATTGAACCAAAATATTATTAGATTGCACCCAATCATATTCATGATCACTAGCCTTTTCAAGCGAATAGTTCAGCACATTAATTGCAGATTCATCCATTGAACCATCTTTAAGCAACAACGCATAGTTATTCAATAATTGAGGGTTTTCAGGAAACAATTTTAACGCATCTTTCAAGGTAAACATCGCCTGAAAATAGTTTCCTTTCTCAGCATAAATATGAGCCTTAGAAGCATACGCATGCAGACTAGGTCCTCCGTTGGACACATCTTCGTAACACTTGAATGCATCATCCCACTCCACTTGCTTTTCCGCAACTTTTGCTAAGCTAAAATTCGACCTGCGATTTTCGTAATTCCTCTCTTTTGCCTCCGTATAAAACTTTTTTGCTAACTCCAGCTTCTCTTGCTCAAAATAGGTATCACCCAAGTAATTATAATATCCTGAAACTGCTTGGTTCCAATGCAATACAGAGCGCTGTAACTCCATTGCTCCCACCGCAATTACAGCAAATGCCCAAATATGAAACACAAACATTCTTGTAGGTCGAAACATTACTTTGTAAACATTCTGATAATTCATGAAGAGTTCATAAAAATTGTACAAAATATATACAAACATAGAAGCCCCAAAACACATGAAAATAGCCGACATAAACCATCCAAGGGTATCTATCAGCGAATCATTATCAGTTATTATACCATATGCTACGGTAGAAAGACCAATGGTCATTAAAACAATATATAATAAGGTGTATTGAAAGTTTTGAATGTCGTTCTTTGGTTCAAATCGCCTTTTAAAACCCCAAAATCCTAAGATAGAAGAAACTATTAATAAGACATAGAGGTCTATTCCGCCAAAACTATATTCCAAAACTCCACGTTGTCTTAAATAGATAACAACCGTTAGAGCCAAATACAATAGGCTAGGAATGATAAACTTCCCGATACTTCCTCTAGAGGCTTCAGTGTTCCCTCTCCCAGAGTTTATAAACAATAAAAAACTTACTGGCTCAATAGCGATTGCAGCTACGAAAACAACCGTAATGGCTATATAAACTTTTGAACCATACCCGACAAGACTAAGTGCGATTGCATTATTTGACAATGGAGACAAATTAAATACAAGAAGTCCCATGCCGACAATAACTCCCACAAAAATCAGAGTTCTTTGAATAATCGAAAGATTTGTATAAAAAGAAAAGATTAGATAAGCTGGTATTGCAACTCCCATCATACAAAGCAGAATGATCATTTTACCAGAATTACCTTCTCCTACTAATTCCAAGACTTCGAAACCAGAAAATGCAAAAAGCAACATCACGGCGCCAAGTCCTAAATAAAACCAAACTCGTTTGAAGGTTGTAATCAAAGAAAGAAATATAGCTACTGCGCCTGCACATAACAACAAATAACCATAAGTTACCCATGACGATAAATTCATGATGGTAGGTACAAAACGTTGCTCCACCAAATAATTGTAGACCTCTGTTTTATACTGATAATAATGATCGGTAAACGCCTCTGCAGGTATAAACATATCATCTAATACGGGTATTATTTCCCAAGTATAAAACCAAGAATCACCTACCAAATAAGCTAACAGCATAAATGCTAGTGCTACAAGAGGTAATAGACTGCAAAACAGTAATAATACTTTATGATTTGTATTCCAGGATTTCCAGAATGTGAAATTTTCCATCCGAAATGAAGAAGTTAAGATTAAATAAAGCCCTTAAAAAAGGATTGTTCGTCTATTCAACTGTTTTAGGTACTCTAAAGTAGTTAGAATCCTTTTTAGGTGCATTTTCAAGAGCTTGCTCGTGCGTAAGGGTATTCGCAACTTTATCTTCTCTCAACACATTTTGTTCACGAGTCATAAAGATTTGAGGTTCTACATCTTCAGTTGGCAGTTCATTTAGTTTATCCATCCACACCAAAATCTTATTCAAATCTCCCTGAATAACTGGCATTTCTTTCTCACTAACATTAAGACGTGCTAGATGTGCAATTTTCTTTATTTCTTCCTCCGTAACTTTCATAATATTCATTTGTTATCCTAAGCAGGCAATACATTCAAATCTTCTGCGATCAGATTATACACCCTTTCTTTCAATTCCTGTAAGTCATCCAACTCAAGACCTACCGTGCTTATTGGTGGATGTACAATTGCCGAAAAAGGCAAACGGTTAACTTGTAAATTCCCAACATCGGGAAATATTTTATAATTGTTCAAAATAGATACAGGCAAAATTGGAACTCTACTTTCTATAGCTATTTTAAAAGCTCCATCTTTGAACCTTAGCATTTGTGGCGCATTTTTGGGAATAGTACCTTCTGGAAAAATGATTAAGTTTTTCCCTTCACTCAACACCTTTTTTCCCATGTCGTACACTCTCGTTCTACTTCTAGGGTCCTTTCTGTTAACCAAGATATATAACTTTTTATACATGTAACCAAACAAAGGAACTTTGCTTAACGAACTTTTACCTACAAAAACACCAAATCCTTTATTCACAAAGAACATCATTGGAATATCTAGATAAGAAGCGTGATTTGCCACCAAAACATATGTCTCGGCCTTATCTACATTTTCTTTTCCTTCAATCCTAACTGGAAAACCGCAAAAGAAAAACACAACCTTCAACGCTATTTTATTGAGTCGATCGGCAATAAAGTGCGTGGGCT
>JAHDFW010000019.1 GCA_020627945.1 Cytophagales bacterium | reverse complement strand
GTTTATCTTTTGTCAGAACAGCGAACTTCCAAAAGAGTTTTGCTGAAAGTTAATAACGACGCGATCATTCATGGCCAAGCATATGTGCAGGGCTTTACTGAATTGAGAGGAAAGATTTATGGAAGTTTGTACACAGATAAATTTTACTTAAAAACCCCATCTTCTATTTACGAAAATCATGTGCTTAACGGCGAGATAAATTATGCTAAACGCTCCGATTTATATGTTGCAAGTGATATGCTAGATCATGGAAATCAACGTAAAGTAATTAAATGGATCTATTAAAAAACGATAACATAGAAAGATGGTTTAGAACCTCTTGCTCCAAAGTGAAGTCTTCCACTTTGGTGGAAATAATAGTTGGACTAGTAATCCTTTCTATTGTTTTGGTATTGGCTATGAGCACATACCTTAATGTTATCGGATCTAACGATATGGCTAGAAAAACTAAAGCCGCTGCGATATTAAACTCTACGGTTGAAAGCTTACTTAAAGCCGAAAAATATATTGATTTTTATGAAGAAATCGAGGGACTTAATGTTGATGTGTCTTTTGTAACTTATGAAGCTAATGAGGGGTTGATTCAAGTGATTTCTAGTGTGAAAAAAGGAGAAAAAACGTTGTATGAGCGCAATGATCTAGTACAATCATTATCGAGTGATTTCGAATGACAAGTTATAAGAAATATCGGTTGAAAAAAGCAGCTTCTTTTACCCTGATGGAATTGGTTGTAACGCTGATTATATCTAGCATTTTAGTCGCTTTAGCAGGTACTGGGATAGTTATGGTAAATCGGCAGTATCTGCAATTCAAAGATCGAAATGACCATTATTTCGACATCAATCAGATTCAATGGGTTTTACGAAAAGATGTGAAAGGAGCAGATCAGCTCTACTATTTGGAAGACGAATTTCAGTTGAGATGCGTGACTAAGACAGGAGAGATAAATTACTTTTGGACAGACTTTGGAGTAGTGAGAGAAAATCAGGATTATGCATTGGATACCTTTACGATAGAAACTAGTGATCCTGAGGTTCTGGTCAATGAAATTGAACTGGTAGAGGAAGTGAAGTTTAACATCAAGTATGCAGCGTTTGAGTATCCAGTAACCTTAAGTAAGAATTATTCACCTGAGGGGTTTATAAATGCCATGGAAATTAGGTAAATTTATGAAGTAATAGTTATGGCAGGAATTGATATATCAAAGATTCAGAAAAATCAGAATTCGAGTGGTAAATCCCAAAAACAAGAATCTGGGTTATTCGATTTTATGAATAAAGACCTCTCCTTTGGAGGGAATAGCCTATCTGACCGTTCTAAGGAGCATTTTTATGCGGATATGGGAGAGTTGTTAGGGTCTGGTATAGATATTCGTTCTACTATTGAAATGGTGCTGGAATCTACCTCCAAAAAGAAAGATGCTGCCATTTATAGACAAATTCAGGAATTAATTATTGGAGGTTCCAGTGCATCGGAGGCTTTAAAAGAGACAGGCAAATTTTCGGATTACGAAATTTTTAGTGTTCAAATAGGTGAGGAAACGGGGAAGTTGCCGCAAGTTCTTAAACAACTTGGTGATTATTTTAATAGTCGAATTAAACAAAAACGTCAGATTGTTAGTGCTCTTACTTACCCAATTTTGGTGCTTTTTGTGGCATTTGGAGCAATAGGTTTCATGTTTTACTTTATTGTACCCATGTTTTCGGATGTCTTTAAGCGTTTTGATAACGACCTTCCTTGGATCACTCAAAAAGTTATTGACTTGTCAACTGCTCTAGAAAAAAATACATATCTCATTGCAGGTATAATTTTAGTTTTGATCGTTGTTCCGTATGTGATTCGAGAATTTTCTTGGTATAAGAAATGGAGTTCCTGGTTGTTGATTAGAATTCCTTTTTTTGGTGAACTGGTTCGTAAAAGTTATCTCACTAGGTTTTCACAAAGTATGCAGTTGATGATTAGTTCGCGGATTCCACTTTTGAGAGCTGTTGGTCTAACTAAACAGATGATTGCATTTTATCCCTTGGAGAATGCACTGGAAGTGGTAGAGAAAGATATTTTGCAAGGTCATAATCTTAGTCAAAGCCTCTCTAAATTTAAGATCTTTGATAAAAAAATGACCGCGTTAATAAAAGTTGGGGAGGAGATTAACAAGCTAGACGTGTTCTTTCAAAAGTTAGCAGATCAATATTCAGATGAGGTTGAACATAAAACTTCCTTGCTGGGGAGTGTGGTCGAACCGATTCTAATCGTTTTCTTAGGGTTAATTGTCTGTGTGATTCTAATTTCAATGTATTTGCCACTTTTCCAAATGAGCAGTAATTTTGGATAATTGGACAAATTCAAGAAATAGCTTTCGTGTCCTGAATTTCGGTTGAATTACCGTAAACAATTCTTTTAATTTTAGTGGTTTATGACAATCTTTGTATAGTGTGATTCAACGGATTTAAGCATCCGAATTTTAACTATAAACTAAACTAAAGAATGTCTGATTCTCTTGTATATCTTAAGCCTAATTTTGTGGCTGAACCAATGGTAGATAGATGGTACGCATGGACCCATTTGGTTTCACCTGCTACTGGATGTCTAAATATTAAAAATCGGCATGTTCCGATCATGAAATCCTACGTTTTGTCACCCATGGCGCATGCCGCGGCTATTAAAAATCCAAAAATGCTAGGTGGGCCTTTCATTGATCACCAAGGTAAAAGAACCGATGAGGTGAAAGCTGTATTGGATAATACTCTTGAAAAAAATGCTCATCTAGATGAGTTTGCAGAATGATATTAGGCTCTGAATAATCTCTTGCTTGAGGAAGCAAAAGGATATTAGATGATATAACTGTATGAAAAAGTTCCTGATGCCCTTAAAGGATATGTGGAATTAGTTTATAACGAAAATAATCAGCCTTCGATTCGTATTCAGGAAGCTTTACTGTATCACAGTAAGTACTATGATACAAGTATTCAAGGGTTTCATATGCAATTATTGCACGATGATGAAAGACCATTTGTTTTCAGTACACCGAGATTAGAAGAAGAGGATAAAGTTCTGCTCAATATTCCTTTCAAGTCTGAGGCACTGGATGAATTGTTTAAGATGCAGCGCGTTCCTCAGAAATTGTCATACATCACGGAGCTTTTAGGAATTCCAGAAAAAGATCAGGAGTTGTTTGCAAGTTTCTTTACGGAAGAATCTCCAAGGATCTACGATAAATACGAAGGGGATTTTATCAGAACCAGATATTTTGGACATGCGTGTATCCTAATCGAAACGAAGGATATGAACATTCTAGTAGACCCATGCATCAGTTATCAATATGATTCGGAAACTCGTCGTCAGACTATTGCAGATCTTCCAGAAACTATAGACTACGCTATAATCACACATAATCATCAGGATCACATCTTGTTGGAGACCATGCTTCATTTGAGACATAAGATTAAGAACGTAGTTTTCCCTCGTAATAGAAGTGGAGTGATTGTAGATCCAAGCCTAAAGTTGATGCTTCGAAACATAGGTTTTGAAAATGTAATTGAAATGGATCAAATGGAAGATCTTCCAATTCCAGGAGGGAAAATTAGCTGTTTCCCATTTTATGGAGAACATGGAGATCTAGACGTGTATAGTAAGTTAGGTTATCTAATCAATATTGCTGGTTATAAGGTGATGTGTCTTGCCGATTCCAATAACATAGAACCTCAACTTTATAAACACGTTCACGATATTCATGGAGACATTGACGTACTGTTCCTTGGAATGGAATGTGATGGAGCACCAATCAGTTGGGTTTACGGGTCCTATTTCAAAATTGATCGTGATAAAGATCAGACTAGACGACTTTCAGGTTCTAATTACTCGGCTGGAATTGATATTGTAAAACGTTTCAATTGTAAAGAAGTGTATGTTTACGCTATGGGGCAAGAACCTTGGGTAAAATACCTTACTAGCGTTATTTACACAGACGAGTCTAATCCAATTATTCAATCCAATAACTTGTTGGAAGATTGCAAGGGACAAGGAATCGTGGCGGAAAGGTTATTTGGACAAAAAGAGATTCTTTCTGGAAAGGAAGTTCTACAGGAGAATTAACCTCCACAATCGCCAAGACTAAACTAAACTATAATATTAAACGAGGCCGGGAACCTCTTGAAACATGGGGAAGCAACTTAATATCGTAAAGTTTACATCCGATAGGTATTTGCCGTATGTGAACTTTTGGAAGGAGCAATTTGCGCTGATTGAACATCCAATTGTACTGGATGATCTTTTGAAATCTTATATTGAAAATGAAGACGGAGCAAATACGATTAGTTCGGAATTAGAAATTTCGACATCTCAGCATATTAGCAAAATGGTTCAGGGTAAACCTGTTGGGATTTATGTAGTGTTGATGGCAGGGGTTTCAATTGCGCTGCACAAATATTTGCGTCAACAAGATCCTGTTGGTATCATGTGTCCTGCGTTTAAGGATGCTCCTCATGAAAATGCAGAACAATTACCTCTTTTGTTTGATTTATCAGGGAAGGATACCATTCGAGATGTATTAAAACATGTCAAAGAAGTAGTTTCTTCTTCTTTTAAATTTCAAGATTACCCACTTCAACTTGCAGCTCCAGATAATCTAAATACTCAGGGAATTAGTAATATTTGTTGTTACTCCGAAGATATTCAGAATACTCCTTCCCACTTTTCCGGGCTAAACATTGGTTTTAGTTTTGATTCGGAAATAATAAAAATAGACTACTCTTGGTCTGAACATGCTTTTTCTGAAACTTTTGTTAAAGGCTTTAATGCTCACTTAAGAAATGTTCTTAACCAGTTTACCAATGTAGCAGCATCAATAGATGATCTGGACGTTCTTACCGAAATTGATAAAAATGCGGTTTCTAAGAACTTTAACCTTTCAGGTGTAGATTACCCTGAAACGGAAAGTATAGTTTCATTATTTAAAAAAGCTTCCAGTAAATTTCCGAATCAAGTTGCAGTAAGTTTAGGTGACCAAACTTTGACCTACAAGCAATTGGATCATAAATCTGATGCACTTGCAAAGAAATTAGTATCACTAGGAATAGAAAATGAAACGATTGTAGGTGTTATGGCCGAAAGATCTCCCAGTCTTATAGTGGGAATTTTGGCAATATTGAAGGCAGGAGGAGCATATCTACCTGTTGACCCTACTCATCCTCAGGATAGAATTAACTTTACTTTAGAAGATAGTGGAACTTCAATACTCATTACGGAGTCACATCTAAAAGGATTGATCCAACTTCCGGTTAATTTGGTCTTATTGGATGATGAACAAAGTTATTTTGAAAGTGATGATTTGTTGGAGACCGTAGTTGACCCAAATCAATTGGCATATGTCATTTATACTTCAGGATCAACGGGTAAACCGAAGGGAGCTTTAATCGAGCATCGAAATGTCGTGCGATTACTTTTCAATAGTAAGAACCTATTTGATTTTAACGAAAACGATAAGTGGACATTATTTCATTCGTATGCGTTTGACTTTTCTGTTTGGGAAATTTTCGGAGCGATACTTAATGGGGGAGAGGTAGTAATTGTAAGTAAAGATGTTGCGCCAAACCCAACCGAATTTCGAAAGCTAATTCATGATAAACAAGTTACCATTCTGAATCAAACTCCTGCAGCTTTTAATAATTTGATTGAAGCAGAAAGAGAGCAAGATCAACATGATTTGAAGATAAGGAATGTCATTTTTGGAGGAGAAGCCTTAGTTCCAGCAACGTTAAAGGATTGGAAAGATTTTTATCCAAATACTAAATTGATCAACATGTACGGAATTACGGAAACAACCGTCCATGTTACTTATAAAGAAATTACTCAGAACGAAATTGACTCCAACCAAAGCAATATAGGTTTACCAATACCTACTTTGGATGTCCATATTTTAGATGAAAACTTAAATCACCAGCCAATTGGTGTTGCAGGGGAAATTTGTGTGTCAGGTCTTGGTGTCAGTAGAGGATATCTTAATAGAGACGAACTCACAGCTCAAAAATTCGTTGATGATCCGTTCCATAAGTCTGGAACCACGATGTATCGATCAGGTGACCTAGGAATGTATTTGCCTTCTGGAGATGTCATGTATTTGGGTCGAATAGATCGCCAAGTGAAAATTAGAGGTTTCCGTATTGAACTCGGTGAAATAGAAAACAACTTGTTGAAGCTCGAAGGAATTAGAGAAGTGGTGGTTACAGATATGACCGACAAGGAGGAGAACACCTTCTTAGCAGCATATCTGATATCAGAAAAACAAGTTACTCCTCAAGAATTAAGAGACCAACTTAAGGGAGATTTGCCAGACTACATGATTCCTTCCTTTTTTGTTTATGTAGATGAATTTCCTTTAACACCAAATGGTAAGATTGATAAAAAATCTCTCCCAAAACCTAAACAAGGTTGGACTAGTGAAAACTATGTTGCTCCGCAAACAGAGGTAGAAATAGCACTGACGGAACTTTGGAAAGAAGTTTTGGTAATTGAAAAACCGGGGATTGAAGATAGTTTTTTCAGTGTTGGAGGGCATTCGATGAGTGCAGCAATGTTAAGTGGGAAGATTCAAGCTCAGTTTGGAGTTCAATTCTCACTTCGGGATATTTATACGGTTCCAACTATTGTTTTGCAGGCTAAATTGATTGAATCGAGGAAAAACGACGATCAGATCATTGAGCAAATAGAGCCTGTTGAAGAAAAAGAATATTATCCTCTTTCTTCTGCGCAAAAAAGAATGTTTGTTATTGAGCAATTTGGTAATATTTCCACTACTTACAACCTTCCATTTTTCTTTCAGTTGCCAAAACATGTAGAAAATGATAAGGTAGTAGGAGCATTACAAAAGTTAGTTGACCGTCATGAGTCTTTACGAACATCGTTTCATTTGATTGATGGTAACCCAGTTCAAAAAGTACATCAAGATGTAATTCTTGACGTGAAGACTTTTTCTGTAAAACCGGACGAATTGGTGAAATCTCAAACTGAATTTGTGCAACCATTTGATCTTTCTCAGGCACCACTAATACGTGCCGAAATAGTTGAATATGATTCGAATGGTTCTCGAATGCTAATGGTAGATATGCATCATATCATTTCGGATGGGGTATCATCTGGAATTATGATTGACGAATTTACTCAAATTCTTGCAGGTGAAACGTTAGACAAACTAAGGATTCAATTCAGAGATTTTGCTAGTTGGCAGCACCGTCAACTTGATTCTGGAGCTTTTAAGGAGCAAAAAGAATATTGGTTAACCCAATTTGCTGATGAACCAGTATTGAATTTTCCTACGGATTTTGCGCGTCCTTCCACGATGGACTTTAATGGAGGAGCTACGTATTTTCAATGGACAAATGAAAGGATGGTTCAGTTGAGGGAACTTGCCGCTCAACATAAGACTACAGCCTTTAATGTGCTGCTTTCAACGTTTAAGCTTTTATTGGCTCGTTACTCTTCTCAACAGGATATAGTGGTCGGGATTCCAGATGCGGCGCGACACCTTGCGGGTACAGATGCTTTGATAGGCATGTTTGTAAACACCCTTCCTGTTCGTAGTTTTCCTGAATCAGAAAAGACATTTATTGACTATTTGGGAGAAGTTGAGCAGTCGGTCCTCGAAGCGCATGAAAATCAGGATTATCCTTTTGAAGATCTGTTAGATGAACTTAATGTAAGCAGAGATACTAGTCGTAACCCATTGTTTGACGTGGTATTTAATTATCAACGAAAGGAGGGGAATCATCTTCCAACTGTTGATGAAGATGAGGATAGGTATGAAGCTACAACTGCTAAATTTGATCTTACTTTCTCAATGATTCATTCGGGAGACCAACTTCATTGCAGGGTTGAGTTTCGAACCAGTCTATTTAAGAAAGAAACAGTACGATCCATTATAAATCACTATGAGCATTTAGTGGATCAAATTCTTAAAACGCCTACTGGGGTTTTAAGTAAAATAGAACTTGCCACTAGTGAAGAACAAGACGCAATATTAGATCTTCAGAATAAAAATTTAAGTTCTTACGATACTCAAGCTACTATTTCAGGTGTGTTCCAGAAAATGGCTACTCAATATCCAGATAATATTGCGGTACAATGTGAAGGTAAGACGATTACATATTCTGAACTAGATCATAGAAGTTCGAATTTGGCGATTGAACTTGGTTCTTCTGGAGTTAAACAAGAAGATATAGTTGCAATTATGTTGGATCGTGGAATTGATTCCATGATTAGTATTATTGGAGTTCTTAAAGCTGGAGCAACCTATTTACCAATTGATCACAATTTTCCTGAAGAACGTCAAACGTATATGTTGGAAGATAGTGGTGCTAAAGCAGTTATAACCAAATCTAGTATTTCCGTTCCAGTAGTTGCAGATTTGAAAATCACTTATCTGGATCAATTGGATTTGAACGTGTCGAGTTACGATTTTAGTATCCTACCTAAAGTTGAACCAGAACAAGTTGCCTATATCATTTATACTTCTGGAACCACAGGGAATCCGAAAGGAGTAATGGTTGAACATCGCAACGTAATCCAATTACTTCATGCTGAGCAAACTGACTTTAAGTTTTTATCAACCGACATTTGGACTTGGTTTCACTCTTATACATTTGATTTCTCTGTTTGGGAAATGTATGGCGCTTTGTTGTATGGAGGGAAGCTCTTAGTTGTACCAAAGCCTGTTGCTCAAGATCCGAATAAGTTCTTAGAATTGATCGGGGATGAAAAGGTATCCGTTCTAAATCAAACACCAACGGCGTTTAATAACCTTTCTTCCATTGCGGTTAATCATAAATATGATCTTAAAAAATTACGTTACGTTATTTTTGGTGGGGAAGCCTTGCATCCTGCAAATCTAAAATCATGGCATAGTAAATTCCCTCATGTTGCCCTGATCAATATGTTTGGGATCACTGAAACAACGGTACATGTAACGTTTAAGCAAATAACTCAGACTGAAATTGACAGCAATCAAAGTAATATTGGTGTTCCAATTCCTACATTGAGAACACATATTATGGATGAAAACCTGAGAATTCTTCCGGTAGGAGTGCCAGGTGAACTATGTGTTTCAGGTCACGGTGTAGCAAGAGGATATCTTAACAAACCCGAAATTACGGCCGAACGTTTTGTTGCCCATCCATATTTTGAAGGAGAAAGACTTTATCGATCTGGAGACTTAGCTCGAATGTTGCCAAATGGTGAAATGGAATATCTAGGTCGAATTGATCATCAGGTAAAAATAAGAGGGCATCGTATTGAATTAGGTGAAATTGAAAGTACGTTACTCAAGGTAGATGGGCTTCGTGAAGTTGCAGTTATTCCTTTCAAAAGTGAATCAGGTGATGTTTCACTTTGTGCTTACTACACTGAGTCATATTCGTTAGATACGGAAATTCTTCGTGAGCATTTACAAAATGTGTTGCCTGAGTACATGGTTCCATCTTACTATGTGTATTTGGAATCAATGCCTCTTACGGTTAACGGAAAGTTGAATCGAAAAGCCTTACCTGATCCAAGGTTAAGTGTTGTAGATGAAGGTGAGGAAATTGTACTGGCAAGTACAGAAGAAGAACACATCTTAGTTGAAATTTGGAGTGAGGTTCTAGGCTTAGAACAAGATAAAATTGATATTGATACGAGCTTTTTCAATTTAGGAGGAGATTCTATAAAGGCTATTCGAGTAATAGCAGGAATCAAAAATGCCCTTGGTATTAAATTGGGAATAGCAGATATCTTTAAGAGTAACACCATTAGAATGTTGGCCAAGTCATTGGACAACACTAATACTTCTGACGACAAAGGTACTTCTAACGTTAAGGAGCATTTAGATGCAATTTGGAATGAAGTGAAAGAGGTCCAGTCTAATAAACCTTCATCTGAATTAACCAACGTAGTAGATGCCTTTCCAATGAGTGATATACAACAGGGAATGCTGTATTATACTCTTAAAATGCCAGAATCTGGGATCTACCACGATCAGATTGTACATTATTTAAAAGATGATCAGGGGATAGATCAAGACGCATTGTTTGAGGCGGTGAAATTGATGACCGTTAAGCATGAAATCTTAAGAACTTCATTTACGTTCGATAAGTTTTCGGAGCCTATTCAATTAATCCATGATCAGCAATTTGTTGAAATAGGTTATAATGTAATATCGGATCAAAGCAAAGAAGAACAAGAAATTCAAATTCGATCTTTTCTTGATAATGATCTAAAAGATCCATTTAAAATTGAGGTTGGACAAGTTCTTTGGAGGTTAGAATTGTTCGAATTATCCAACAATCATTTATGTGCTGCATTTATTTGTCATCATGCTATTATTGATGGATGGAGTGATGCATCCTTGATGACTGAACTTGCAAGTACGTATTATAAGATTCGCGGAAATAAAACCGAATTGTCGGTGCTTCCAACTCTTAAATCCTCTTACAAAGATTATGTAATAGAGCAATTAGAAGTTAAAAATAGCGAAGACGTTAAGGAATGGTGGGCTAATAATTTAGAAAATTATCAAAGACTTGAACTTCCTTCAAATCGATCAAATAATAAAGACGGTTTCATTATTGCCGATTTTCTTGGAAAGGATCTTAAACAAGAAATAGATCACCTTGCGGAAAAATATGATACCACGAATCGTACCATTTATTTTACTGCGTTTAGTCTAGCAATTAACACAATTACCTATCAAAATAATTTTGTCTTAGGATTGGTTGAAAATGGTAGGCCTGCAGTAGAAGATGGGGACAAAATATTAGGATGTTTTCTTAATACAGTTCCTGTTTCAGTTCAAATAGGGCAGTTAGATTCTTATCAAGATGTTATTATTCGGAACAATGAACTTTTAAAGGATTTGAAATCTTATGGAAGACTACCTTTAATTGACATTGCGCAAAGCGTTGGTATTTCTAGTAATATAACAAATCCTCTTTTTGATGTATTCTTCAATTTCGTGGATTTCCATGTGTATGATGAAGTTGAATCGGATCAAAAGGAAGTATCTGAAAAGACCATTTCGGTAGGAGGTAATATTAGAACCAATACCAGTTTTAACTTTACGATTAACAATACAGGGAGAAATGCTTCGGCTACTTTAGAGTGTGGAGGACAATACATGTCTAAAGAGACCGGGAAGTTATTCCTTAAGGTGTATCGAAATATACTGTCTCAACTTATTAGTTCTCCAGAAGTTCGTATTAATACTGCAGATGTAATTCCTGTTGAAGAGAAAACATATCTGTTCGAAGAACTAAATAATAATAATGTTGAATTAGCAGAAGTTAATGTTCCTCAGTTGGTTGATCTTAAACTTGCCGAGTTTGCCGACAAAGTTTGTTTAAAGTTTGAAGATAGGGAGATTAATGGAATAGAGGTGCTAGAACGTTCCAATCAAGTTGCTAATTACTTAAAACAAAAAGGGATTGGAAGAGGAGATATTGTGGCTGTTGCGATGCATCGTAGTGAGCAAATGATTTTCACTTTATTGGGTGTTTTGAAATCTGGTGCAGCTTATGTTCCAGTCGATCCAAAATACCCAGCTGAAAGAATCGAATACATGCTTTCGGACTCTCATTCGAACTTGGTAATCACCGATTCGATAGATTTGATTCCAGATCAATTTGCTGAAAAGAGAGTGTTTGCCGAATCAGATTGGCTTGATCAAGTATCAACCGAACCTATTGCTTATGACATAGAACTAAGTGATAAAGCATATATCATTTATACTTCTGGTTCGACGGGTAAACCTAAAGGAGTGGTTATTGGTCATTCGAGTATGTCAGCATTTGTCCAATGGGCAAACGTGGAATTTGATTCCGTACCCTTTGATACTGTTTTTGGGGTAACCTCATTTTCATTTGACCTTTCCATTTTTGAGATTTTCTACACGCTTCAATCAGGGCGAGCGCTAAGGTTGCTTAAATCCGCACTTGAGATTCCAGATTATATAGAAGTTGAATCTAAAATTCTGATAAATACAGTACCGTCTGTAATAGGAGAGTTACAGGAGTTGAATACCAATTTTGATAATGTGGTGGCCATCAATATGGCTGGTGAGCCCATTCCGTTGTCCGTGAAACAGGCGCTGGATTACAGTGAAATTCAAGTTCGAAATCTATATGGTCCATCTGAAGATACTACCTATAGTACATTTGTGCATTACCAGGAATATACCGAGGTCAATACCATTGGTAAACCAATTAGTAATACACAGGTATATGTGTTAGATGGAAATCAACAACCAGTATTACCAGGAGTCGTTGGAGAACTGTGTTTAGCAGGTAAAGGATTGGCGCAAGGGTACTTGAATAGAGCAACGCTTACCTCAGAAAAGTTTATTCCGAATCCATTTGGATTAGGTAAACTATATCGAACAGGAGATCTTACCTGTTGGTTGGAAAATAAGGATTTAGAGTATATCGGACGTGTTGATGATCAAGTGAAAATTCGAGGTTTTAGGATTGAACTTGGTGAAATAGAAACCAGACTGATAGAAATTGAAGACATCACCGATGCGGTTGTTTTAGACGTAGAATCAACCGCCAATGACAAAACCCTTTGCGCATTTTTGATTGGGAATAGCTCAATTAACGAAGAAGAAATAAAGTCTTCTTTGGGAATCGTTCTTCCTGATTATATGGTGCCACCGTTAATGATACAATTGGAGGATTTTCCAAGAACTCCAAATGGAAAAATTGACAAGAAGGCGCTTCGTGGAATGCAAACTAATTCATTAACAGCCAGTGAGTTTGAAGCACCAAAAACCGAGACTGAAATAGAATTGGCCGAACTATGGAAATTGATTCTAAAAAGAGCTGAAATTGGTCGTAATGATAACTTTTTCGAGATCGGTGGACATTCGCTGAAAGCTACAGTGATGCAAGCTAGAGTATTGCAGAACTTTGAAGTCACATTAACACTATCTGAGTTATTCGAGCTTAGAACCCTAAAAAATATATCTGAGAGAATAGATACGGCGGATAGAACTTCATATGAAGGGATTACTAAAGCTCCTCAACAACAGTATTATCCTCCTTCTTCCGCTCAACGTAGAATGTATATTCTAAACCAGTTCGAAGGGGTGAAAGGAACGTATAACTTACCTTATATTTCAAAGATTACAGGAGGTTTGGACCCTGAACGGATGAAATACTCATTTGAGCAATTGGTTGAACGTCATGAATGTTTGAGAACTCGCTTTATCATGGTTGATGGCGAATTGGTTACAGAAATTATTGAAGATTTTGAACTGGATTTTGAATATTATGAAACCACGGAAGAACTAGCAAGAGAAGACTCAAAATCGTTTGTAAGAAAGTTTGAATTGGATCAAGCTCCTTTGATTAGGGTTAAACTGGCAAAAATTGGTGAGGATGAGTACTTGTTCATGCAGGATTTACATCACATCATATCCGATGGAGTATCTTTGAGTGTATTGGTGGAAGAATTCTTTAAAATCTATGAAGATCAACCATTACCGCAGATAAGTTTGCAATACAAGGATTTTTCGTACTGGCAGGATAACTATCTCAAACAAGGAGGTTTTGACAAAGAACGTTCGTTCTGGTTAAAAGAATTTGAAGGTGAAATTCCGTTGCTTAACATGCCTACGGATTTCCCAAGACCTTCGCTGAAATCATTTGATGGAGCGAATATTAGCTTTAATCTTGATTCGGAAGTCTCAAATAGCTTGGAGGCTTTAGCAAAAAAGCACAATACGACATTGTACGTCATAATTCTTGCTATTTACAATGTGACCTTGGCTCGTTTTTGTAGACAAGAAGATGTGGTGGTTGGTACTCCTTTGGCAGGACGTAACCATCCAGATTTGCTTAGAACCGTGGGCATGTTTGTTAATATGTTGCCTCTTCGTAATTACCCTAAAAGTGATGATTCGATAGCTGCTTTTATTGATCAGGTAAAGACTAATACCGTATCCGCTTTTGATCATCAAGAGTTTCAGTATGACGAACTAGTTGAGTTGTTAGATGTTGGTCGTGAGGTAGGACGAAATCCTCTTTTTGATACGACGTTTACATGGCAAAACTATGAAGTTGGAGAAGGTGAAGCTAAGGAGTCGGATATTAAATTTGAAGCTCAAAAAGCCACCAACCCAATTTCAAAATTTGATTTTAACCTTGAGGCATTCAGAGTGTCTAACGGAATCTTTGGGACTATTACTTACTCAACAACATTGTTTAAGTCACAAACCTTTGATTCATTCATTCAATGTTTTGTTGAAATAGCTCATCTTTTTATTGCGGATACTAACGCGAAGTTGGGCCAATTACAACTGTTGAGTGAGAAAGATCATAATTACTTTGTGGATGAAGTAAACAATAATGCAACAAAATTTGATCGTTCATCCACACTTCAAGGGTTTATTCAACACCAAGCTGCTCAGAACCCAAATAACACCGCGGTAAGTTATAACGGAGCAACGATTAGCTATCAAGAATTAAACGACAAAGCCAATCAACTTGCACACCACCTTATAGCGACCTACGAAGTACAGCAGGGAGATCGTGTAGCATTGGTTTTAGATACTTCTCTAGAAATGATTATTTCCATACTTGGAGTAATCAAAGCAGGTGCAGCGTACGTTCCTATTGACCCAGCTTATCCTCAAGCACGTGTTTCTTACATGGTAAGTGATTCAGATGCTAAAGTGATTGTTACTCACTCCGAAAAGATGTTTGAACTTATCGAGTATGGGAAACCTCTCTTCATGGTTGACCTGGAATTAGATACACTCGAACAGCCTACAACTAATGTAGAGAATCAAATAAGCAGTGAGACCGCCGCATATATGATTTATACTTCTGGATCTACAGGAAAACCAAAAGGAGTTTTGGTTAGCCATAAGACGGTTGCAAGATTATTAGTTGATGCTAACTATCTCAGAATTCTACCAACGGATGTAATGCTCCAAACCGCTAATTATTCTTTTGACGGTTCGGTATTCAACATATTTGGTCCATTATTGAATGGAGGGACTGTAGCACTTATTGATAAATCTGACCTAGTGGATATTATTCAACTTGTGCAGGTAGTCAAAAGAGAAAAAGTTTCTGTTTTATTTATGACAACGGCCTTGTTTAACACGTTCGTAGAAACCGATTTGGAATCTATGAAAGGGTTAAGGAAAATTACTTTTGGTGGTGAAAAAGCATCTTATTCTCACGTGAAAAAAGCGTTTGAATTTTTGGGACCAGATGTCATGATAAACCTTTATGGTCCTACTGAAGGTGGTGCATATGCTACGTATTATGCCATAGATAATTTAGAAGATGATGATAAGGTAATTCCGATTGGTAAGCCGATTGATAATACTAGAGTCTACATTTTGAACGAAAGTTTACAATTGCAACCTGAAGGGATAGTAGGAGAAATGTATGTTTCTGGAGAAGCTGTAGCAATTGGTTATTATAATAAGCCAGAACTTACTGCCCAAGCTTTTGTGAAAGACCCGTTTGTAGAAGGACAGGTAATGTACAAGACAGGTGACCTAGCACGTTGGCTGCCTGGTGGAAATATTGAATTTTTTGATCGTGCCGATGAACAAGTGAAAATTAGAGGTTATCGTATTGAGTTGGGCGAAATTGAAAATGCCCTATTGGAGATGCCAAGTTGTTCACAAGCAATAGTATTGGCACTTCAAGACGATGATGGTGCTAAATTTTTAAGTGCTTATCTGACTACAGATAAACTCTTGGAAACTGGCGATATAAAGAAAGCGCTCGGGAGTAAAATACCAGAATATATGATCCCAGCATACTTTACGATCATGGGTGAATTACCACTGACCGCAAATGGAAAAGTGGATCGTAAAGCATTGCCTTCACCAAAACTTGATACGATTCAGGTAAGTGAAATGGTTGCTCCTGAAACCGAAACCGAAGAGATTATTTTAGGTTATTGGAAAGAGATTCTTGGAATGGAATCTATCGGAGTAACAGATAATTTCTTTGAAATAGGTGGACAAAGTTTGAAAGCGACAAGAATCATTGCTCGAATAGCTAAAGATCTTAATGCCGAAATTGGTATGACTGATGTATTCAGCAATACTACGGTTAGAGCAATGTCCAAATTGGTTGAAGAAAGAACCAAAGATGACTTCACCCATATCAAAAGTTTAGAAAAGCAGGAGTACTATGACCTTTCACATGCTCAACGAAGGCTATGGGTAATTGATCAAATTCAGGAAGGTGGAGTAGCGTACAATATGCCACTGTCCTTTCAGATTAAAGGTCAATTCAAAGAACACTCTTTCATTCGAGCGCTGAAAGCTTTAGTTAGAAGGCATGAAACCTTACGTACAAGATTTGTATTGGTAGACGATGAACCTAAGCAGAAGATAGAGGATAACGTGGAGTTATCCATTTCACAACACGACTTTAGCCAAGAATCGGATGGGGCACAAAAGGCGCGTGATTTATTCCGAAAAGATGCACAGACATCTTTTGACCTAGCTGCTGGACCATTGTTTAGGGTTATTTTGGTCAAGATTGCGGAAGATTCTTACTTGTTCCATAGCAATATGCATCATATAATAAGTGATGGTTGGTCGTTGCAGGTAATGTTCAAAGAAGTAATGCAGTTGTATTATTCTTATGCTAAAGATTTGGATAGTCCGCTAGCAGAAATAAGAATTCAATATAAGGATTTTGCGGCTTGGCAAAATCAATTACTAGATGAAGATTCATCCAATCAGCATAGAGATTACTGGCATCAAAAATTGGGAGGAACACTGGAAGTTTTACAGATTCCATCGGATAGGAGACGACCTGCAGTTAGAACACAAAATGGAGATCAAGTAAATGTAAGTTTTGATCCAATGATTAGCGAAATGCTGAAACAGGCAAGCGCAGATTACGGAGTAAGTTTATTTGTTGTTTTACAAGCTTGTACCAAAATCTTATTGCATAAATATTCAGGTCAAAATGATATTGTAGTCGGTACTTCAATTGCAGGAAGAAGCCACTCAGACTTGGAAGAGCAAATTGGTTTCTATGTAAATGCTTTGGTATTAAGAGATATCATTGAAGGAGAAGATTCATTCTTAGATGTGTTGGACAAAGTTAAGCATACTACCGCTGAAGCATATGATCACCAGATTTATCCTTATGATAGTTTAGTGGACGAGTTGAACATTGATCGTGATGTAAGTCGAAATCCAATTTTCGATATTATGATTACAATGAATGATTTTGAGTTGGAAGGTTCTTCCGATCCGAACTCGGAAATACAAAAGCAGCCAGAAGGTAACTTGAGCATAGCCCCTTTAGCATCGGGAGGTGTAACTAGTAAATTTGATATAACCTTTGCTTATTCTAGCCAAGCAGACTCAATTTCGTTAGGTATAGTCTACAATACGGATATTTATGATAAAGAGAGGATTGAGTACCTCAAAGACATGTTTAATGTACTGATTCCTCAGCTGCTTATTGGTAATGAAGTTTCAATTAAAGATTTTCAGGCCATTTCGATGGACCAAGTGGATCAACTTCTGGCGTTGAGTCCTAAGGTTGAACCAACCAAAATTAATGATACAGTTGTTAGCCGTTTCTCTAACTTGTCAAATGAAGTTTCTTCCAAAATGGCGGTTAAAGATGAAAATGCAGCTTTAACATTTAAAGAGTTAGAGGAGCGAAGCAATCAAATTGCACGATTTATTGGAACTCAAGAATTGGGTCAAAACAATATTGTCGCACTTTCCGTAGATCGTTCAGTAGATATGATTTCTGGAATTCTTGGAATCTTAAAGTCTGGAGCAGCGTTCTTACCTATTGATTCAAAATTACCTTCAGAGAGAATAAACTACATGTTGAAAGATTCTGGATGTAAGCTCATGCTCAGCAATATTGAAAGTGATCAAATCGATATTGGTGAAACTCAACGTGTTTTATTGAGTGATTCAAGAATTCAAAGTTTAGATACTGGTTCTTTTGAAACGAATGTTAGTTCAGACGATTTAGCATATATTATTTACACCTCTGGTACGACTGGTAACCCAAAAGGGGTAATGGTAGAACATGGAAACCTAATTAATTACATTGATTGGTTTACGAATGAGGTTAATATTGAACAAGACGATAGTACTATTTTATTGCATTCGTTCGGTTTTGACGGTTCGTTCACCAACATATTCGGGGCATTGTTGAATGGAAATACATTCCATATTACAACTCAAGATACTATGTTGGATGCGGCTCAGTTACTTGAGTATTTACGAACTAATAACGTTACCTACGCAAAAGTCACACCATCTTATTTGAACTCAATAGTTGATTCGCAGTATTTCGTGCAAGAAGGTTTTTCGAATAGTTTAAGATTTTTGATGATTGGTGGTGAAGAGATTCGATTGGCAGATGTTGACAAAATCTGGAATAGAAATCCAGAATTGAGTATCATGAATCACTATGGTCCAACAGAAACAACGATCGGAAGTGTATTCAAAAACCTAGATAAATCAGAATTTAATAAGTATGTCAAAAACCCAGTGATTGGTAAGGCAGTAGGTAGTACTCAACTTTTAATTCTGGATGATAATCTGCAGTTAGTTCCATTTGGTTCCATTGGTGAATTGTGCATTGCAGGGGCAGGAGTAACTAGAGGTTATTTAGGGCGTGAAGAATTAACCAATCAACAATTTGTAGATTCCGAATACACCAATGAAAAACTATATAAAACGGGTGATTTAGCTTCTTGGGATTTTAATGGCGAAATTCAATTTCATGGCAGAAAGGACGAGCAAGTTAAGATTCGAGGATACAGAGTAGAGTTGGGTGAAATTAAAGCTGTCCTAGAATCTCATGAAACGGTTTCTTCTGCCGTTCTAACGGTTTTTGATCAGGATAAGTTAGTCGCGTATTTGGTAGGCGATAAAATTGATGTTAGCGAATTGAAAGCTCATTCGAATGAGTTGTTGGCAGAGTACATGAGACCCGCATTTTATGTTCAGGTAGATGAAATTCCATTGACAACCAATGGCAAAACAAACTATAAGGCACTTCCAAACCCTGTTAATATTACAATAGAAGATGATCAATCTACTCCGACAACCGAATTGGAACATGAATTGGCCAGAATCTGGAGTAGTGTATTAGGCGTTGAAAAAATAGGAATTAACAGTTCATTCTTTGAATTAGGAGGTCACTCACTTTCGGCTGCAAAAATGACAGCGATTGTTCATCGTGACCTTAATAAGAAATTGAAGTTGCAAGAAGTATTTCGTCAACCTACTATAAAGCAATTGGCGCTGGTGCTTGATGAAAATCAAACCGATGAGTATTCAGGGATCACCCGAATTGAAGATAAGGAATACTATGAGCTTTCTGCTGCTCAGAATAGACTATTTGTATTGGATAAGTTTAACCCAGATAGCACACAATACAACATGCCAATGCTACTGAGGTTGGAAGGAACCGTAGATATAACTAAACTACAAGAAGCATTTAGAGCACTGATTGCGCGACATGAAAGTTTGAGAACATCTTTTTTTCTAAAAGAGGGTAACCCAGTTCAACAGGTGCATTCATCAATTGAGTTTTCATTGGATGTATTAGAAGTAGCACCAGAGGAAGTGACTAATACCTTTGAAGAATTTGTACGTCCATTTAATTTAGGTCATGATTCGTTAATTAGGGCTTTACTTATTAGAATATCAGGAGAAGAGCAATTTGCAATAGCACTTGATCTTCATCATATCATAACTGACGGGATTTCTAATCAAATGCTGAGAAGGGATTTTATGCATCTTTATGCAGGCAATAATTTAGCCCCACTTAGATTACAATATAAAGACTTTGCTGCATGGCAAAATAAATGGTTAGATAGTGAAAAAAATGAGAGTTACGAACAGTTTTGGTTAAAACGATTTGAAGACCATATTCCGTTATTAAACCTTCCAACAGATTACCCGCGTCCTAGGGTTCAACAATTCGAAGGTGATTCTTATGTTGGAACTTTAAATAAAGAGCAGACCCATAAATTAAGAAACCTTGCAATTCATTTAGATACTACGTCATTCAATGTGATGCTTGCCGCTTACTATATTCTATTGTCTAAATATAGTGGACAATCAGACCTTGTCGTAGGTATTCCAGTAAGTGGACGCTCTCATGCTGATTTAGAAGATATTGTGGGAATGTTTGTTAATACCTTGGCCATTAGAAATCAGCCAGATTCGGATAAAAACCTTGTTGATTTTATAATGGAAGTGTCGCAGGGTATGATTGAATCCATAGATCATCAAGATTTCCCTTTTGAGCGATTGGTAGATATATTGAATGTAACCAGAGATGCTAGTAGAAATCCATTGTTTGACGTGGTTTTTTCTCATCAAGTAAGACGAACTAAAGAGATAAATAGTTCTTCAGGTGAGACAAACGTTTCAGCTTCTGTACAAGCATCAGGTTTAAAACAGGTTAAGTTTGATTTTTCTTTAGGGGTTATGGAGTTAAACGATAATGTAGTTCTTAGCTTTAATTATTCCTCCGCGCTTTTTACCGAGGCAACTGTACAGAAAATGTCAAATCACTATGTGCGTATATTGGATACAATTTTCGATAATCATGAGCTATCAATAGGGGACATACAAGTTTTAAATAATGATGAGATTGATCAAATAGTTGAGTTAGGACGTTCCGAAGTTTATGACTTTGATCAACGTACAGTTGTAGAAATGTTGGAAGAGCATGTGAAGCTAAATCCGGGTCAAATTGCGGTGGTTGCAGATGATGCAACACTTTCCTATATGCAATTGAGTGGAAAGGTAGATCAATTGGCAAAAACTTTAAAGAAGGAAGGTGTTGTGAAGGGAGACACTGTGGCCTTACATCTTCCAAGAACTTCAGATTTAATTGTTGGGATTTTAGGGGTTTTAAAGTTGGGAGGGGTGTTCTTACCCATGGATCATAAGTTACCCGAAGTGCGAAAACGATTTATGCTAGATGATGCCAAAGTAAAGATATTAGTAGAGCATACGGAAACACTTTTTGAGGAAGATTTAGAAATTACTAGGGTTAATTTAGGACTAGAATTAGAAGAACAGGATTCGGAACTTTCCAGTATCTGCAAAGTAGAATCAAAAGATTCTGCCTATATCATTTATACTTCTGGTTCTACTGGCCAACCAAAGGGAGTATTAGTGAATCATGCCAACCTAATCAACTACATAAACTGGTTTAGCAAAGAGGTAAATATTAATAGAGAAGATAGTACAATCTTGTTACATTCTTTTGGATTTGATGGTTCTTTTACAAATATTTTTGGGGCGTTATTTAACGGAAATACGCTACACATCACTTCGCAAGATGTTATGTTGGATCCAGGTAAATTATTGTCCTATATGAAGGATCATAGGGTGACGTATGCAAAAGTTACTCCTTCTTTCTTAAACACAATTGTGGATTCTATACATTTTGATAAGAATGGTTTTTCGGAAGCTCTGAGATTTTTGATGATTGGAGGAGAGGAGATTCGTTTGTCGGATGTGGAGAGGATTTGGAGTAAAAATCCTGATTTAAGGATCATGAACCACTATGGTCCAACAGAAACGACTATCGGTAGTATTTTCAAAAATTTGGATCGCGAAACATGGCAGGAGTACGTGAAACAACCAGTAATAGGGCGACCTATCACTAATACTCAATTGTTGATTTTGGATGAACAGGATAATCCTGTTCCTTTGGGTGTATCTGGTGAGTTGTGTATTGCTGGAGCTGGAGTTGCTAGTGGATATTTAGGAAGAGAAGATTTAACAGAACGTCAATTTATTTGGCATGAGATGGCTCAAGGAAGACTGTATAAAACGGGTGATCTTGCTTCTTGGGACCTTGACGGGAATGTGCACTTTCTAGGAAGGAAAGATGATCAAATAAAAATTAGAGGGTATCGGGTTGAGCTTGGAGAAATTAAAGCTGCGATTGAAACTTATAAACATGTATCCATTGCTGTTTTAACATTTTTTGAAGGGGATAAATTGGCAGCTTATTTGGTAGGAGAAGACTTGAATGTAAATGAAATTAAGAACTATATTCAAACCGTACTTCCAGAATATATGCGTCCCTCTTTTTATGTAGTAGTTGATGAAATTCCATTAAATGCAAGTGGTAAAATAGACTATAATAAATTACCGAATCCAATTTTGGAAACCGTAAATGAAGACCTCTCCGAACCAGTTACCGAGTTTGAGACTCGATTAGTTGAACTTTGGTGTGAGGTCTTGGGTGTTGATAAAGTTGGTGTAAATACTTCATTTTTTGAATTAGGTGGAGACTCAATAAAAGCTATTAAGCTCAATGCTCTTTTACTAAAAGAGAATTACAAACTTGAGCTAAATTTATTGTATCAATACCAAACCATACGTCAATTAGCACCTCAAATTACAAGTGCCATTGCGGATATAGATCAAACAGAAGCTGAAGGAATAGTAAGTTTAACCCCAATACAAAAGAGGTTTTTTAGTTCAAATAAGCAGCATAATTATTTTAATCAAGCGGTTGCGTTAGAAACTTCCGAGAAGTTTAATTTTCAGCAATATCAAACAGCCATACAGCAAATTTTAAGACATCATGATGTTTTAAGAATGGGGTATGTTCATCAAGATGATAACCTAGTTCAATATTATCGCTCCGTGAAGGATTTTGACTTTGATTTAATTCAAGAGATAGACTTAACCACTGTTGAAACAGAAAATATAAATAATGAAATCAGAACGTTTTGTGATGAAGTACATGCAAGTTTTGATGTGTATAATGGTCCACTCATAAAGATTTTGTTGTTTAGGAATTCGGTTAAAGACTACGTAGTGTTTGTTGCACATCATTTAGTTATAGATACTGTTTCGTGGAGGATTTTACTCGAGGATTTTAATATTCTTATGGGGCAACTTCATGATGATAAAACCTTGAAACTTCAAAACAAAACGCATTCCTACCAATTTTGGGCAAAATCGCTAGAAACTTATGCGGAAGATAAAAACCTGTTGAATGAAATAGAAAGTTGGGGTGCGATAGATCTGGTTGCAGATCAAAGAATACCGTTTAATGAGATTAAGGATCCAGCAACGCGAACCTTTCATAAGGTGTCATTTGGTTTGGATAAAAAGTTCACCCAATCTTTGCTTCGCGAAACCTCTTCTAAATACCAGGTTCAGATAAATGAATTGTTGTTGTGTGCTCTTGGAATGGCAGTTCAGTCTACCTGGAATGAGATTAATACTCCTTCTGTAATGCTAGAAGGTCATGGTCGTGAAAACGTGACAGGTCAAATAGAAGTTTCTAGAACTGTAGGGTGGTTTACGAGCATATACCCCGTATTGTTATCTGTAATTCCAGAAAACTACGTGGCGAATGTGAGTTCCATCAAAAAGTTTTTGAGTAGTATTCGTAACAAAGGAGTTGGTTTTGGAGTTTTAAAATATTTAACGAATAAACTGGGAGCTAATGAATATCAACCTCAAATTCAATTCAATTATCTAGGACAAGTAGATCAGAAAATGTCCAAGCATAAGAAGGCGGCAGATTCTGATTCTAACTTCTTCCAGCTATCTGGAATTCCTGTGGGTACCGCCGTTCCAGTTGAAAACCAAGGGGAGTACTTGCTAAATGTAAGTGCTATTATAATAAATGAAAAATTGAGTTTTTCTGTTGCATATTGCGAGCAAGAATTACAAGAAAATGTAGTTTCAGATTTCTTGAGTGCTGTAAAAATGCATTTAATTAATTTGATTCATAACGCCGAACTTATAGATGCAAGTAATTTAGAACAACAAGATGAAAACCAGGAAGATACTCTCTTTGCATTAGAGCAAATAATTACAACTCCTGTATTTAAATTACGTGCCGAAGAAAATAACCGAAAAGGTTCTATCTTCTTATTCCCTCCAGCAATTGGGTTTTCTATGGTTTATCAAGGTTTTGCTAAGCACATGGATGGTTACGATGTTTATGGAGTTAACTTTTTAGAGGATGATAATAGAATGGAGCGTTACGTTGAAGAGATCAGGAATATTGTAGGTGATCAATCAATGATATTTGCGGGGCATTCTGGTGGAGGAAACCTTGCCTTCCAAACCGCTAAAACTATTGAAGCACATGGCATGTGTGTAACAGATATAATAATGCTTGATTCTGTTCGAGAAATAGAGATGAAGCAATTAACTTCTGAGCAAATTCAAAGTAAACTAGATCGTTTTGTAAGTGAAGAGGAAGGGCATGTTTCGCATCAATTGTTAAAAACCAAAGCTGAACGAGATAGAGTTCGTCGAGTTGTAGCAAAGTATCAAGAACATACTAGTGTTGCTGTAGATCAAGGCATGATTGCAGCTAATATTCATATGATACTTTCTACTCAAGATTGGGAAGAAGGTCGTAAAAGAAAGGAAAGTTGGCAAGAACATACACTTGGTGAATTTCATATTCAACAAGGTCAAGGGGATCATCCATACATGTTGCAAGGAGAGCATTTAATTAAGAATATTGAGTTAGTAAAAGGCATACTTGATAAAATTTAAACTAAGGATCGTAAGTTAGAATGTAATGGTAAGATTAATTAAAAGACAAAAAAACAATGTAGGATTGCCTCCTGGATCGTTGATTTATACGGGACAGAAAGCGGAGGTGCCAGTTGATTTTAGTTTGATTCAGTATAACCAAAATGATTTTAGCGAAGACAAAGTTGATGAGAACATTAAAGTAGAGGAATACGTTAGTAATGGTAATGTAAACTGGATTAATGTATGCGGTTTACATGAAGTAGATCGAATTGGAAGACTTGGTGAAAACTTTGGATTGCATCCATTACTTCAGGAAGATATTTTAGATACTAGACAACGTCCCAAGGTGGAGGAATATGAAGATCATTTAGCATTATTTCTTAAGATGATTTCTTTAGATGAATCAGGTAAGTATTTGACAGTAGAACCTGTAAGTATTCTATTGGGTAAAGGTTGGGTAGTTTCTTTTCAAGAAGTAGAAGGAGATGTTTTTGATGGATTGAGAGAACGGATAAGAACCAAGAAAGGAGCTATTAAAAAGTATGGTGCCGATTACTTGTTTTACAGACTACTAGATACAATAGTAGACAACTATTCACTGGCGGCTGAAAATTATTCGGTGGTGCTCGAGCAGTTGGAAGAAAAGATTTTGAAAAGTGCTGGAAAGGAGATTTTACAAGAAATTAAAAACCTCGGAAAATCATTGATTCAATTCAAACGTTTTGTGACTCCGTTAAGAGATGCTATAAGTAATCTGATTAGGGAGAATTATGATCTAATTGATCCAAACACAAAAAAGTATTTGCGGGACGTACAGGAGCATATTCTACAGGTGAGTGAGTCAATTGATGCGCAAAAAGATACGCTTTCTTCAATTCGTGATTTATACATGTCTGAGATTAGTTTTAAAATGAATCGAGTTATGCAGGTTCTTACCATTATCTCAACGATATTTATTCCGCTCACATTTCTTTCCGGAATTTATGGTATGAATTTTCCTTATATGCCTGAATTACAATACAAATACGGGTACTTTGTGTTGTTAGGAACAATGTTCACCGTAACCTTGATAATGATTTTCTACTTTAGAAGGAAGAAGTGGTTATAATATGAGATAGCTTCTTGTTGTTACCAAATGCATTCTAATAGTTACTGATTCTTATTTCCTTCACTGTTTTTAGCAATTTCAGCGGCTTTTAATAATTGTTTCTGAGTATGATTGTGTTTACGACGTTTATTGAGACGTGCAAGATATTCAGTAAATTGAATATCAAACCCAATGTTGATGAACGTAGGATTGTTTGGGCCATTAAATTTCTGGTTAGAAGGTATTGCTTTCCCCCAACTCACATTAAAATCCAGATCATTCATGAATGTAATACCTACTCCGACTCCAACCAACGGCGAGTTGAAATTGCTTGATGTTCCCGTATTTGCAAGATTATATAAGATTCCAGAACCATAAGCCAATAAGTGTAAATTACTAATAGTAGGTTCTTTAGATGGAGCGGTTCTTACATATTCGAATCCTAAACCAGTTTTAAATTTCTCACCCTTATTAAATGAATTTCGATATTGGGAGTCCCATAGTTTAAGCTTAATACCTATTTTTTCACTTACATAAGAATAGTTCACTAAAGAGCCACTGTCTGTTACCATTGGTTCTTGAAAAAATAGTGTATTAGTACCAACGGTGAATATTGGTTCGAACGATCTAGCTCTATTGTAAGGTAAGTTTTGAAGGCCACTTAAGAATCCTTCCACGTCTAAAACTACACTATGTGCTCCTTCCTCTGTTTCGGATATTTTGATATATCCTCGAATGAAAGTTAGAATTCGATTGATCGAGTTGCGCATTTGAATATCACTAAATATTTCGCCTGCATTACTAGCGTAATCAAGGAAACGAGCATAGGTTTTAGGTTTTTCAAATTCATTAATACTACCAAGAATGTTTATAAACGGAAGGTTTAAGTCTAGACCGATTTTATTAAAGTCACTTTCTGCTTCGTTGGTGATGCACTCGGTTTGTTGGCTCATCAAATCCCTAAGTTCAATGAATTTTTCTGAACGAACAGACAGACTATTAATTAAAGGCTTGATCTCTTCTTCGTACCGTCCCAAATATTGATCTCGATTGTTTTCAATATGTCTGGCTTGATCAAGAAAGCCAGTTACTTCAACTAATTTTGTGAACTCCTCATCACTGATTTCTTTTAGCTGGTTTAGTTCGTCTCTACCTTCTTTTAGTAGCTTCTTTAAATCTTCGTAACTAACATCCTTGTTACATTCAGAAAAAGTTTCGTTAACATTCGACCATTTCACTCCCTTTTTAGACATAGATTTGATCAGACGGAAGTATTTGAGATGAATTCTTAGATCCTCCTTTACGTTTCCAAACACTGCTTTTGCTTTTTCTGATGCTTCAACATTGTTGGACTCACCGTTAAATAGTGCCTTGAATGTATTCATTTCCAAATTTCTATTGAGGTAATTTGCCCTAAATACACCTCTTTCTTCCAACATTTCGTTTTGTCGGATAACTTCACTTACTAGATCCAGAAATATACCTAGAAATTTGTTTGCCTCATCTCGCGTATCATCAACGGTCTTACCGTTATTAAGAAGTTCTGCTGATTCCACATCCCATATTTTTTTACTCTTATAGTGTTTAGATTTGTACCCGACTGATAAACGCGACAACGTTTCTAGCTTTAGTGGGGTTATATCCAAATGGTCTGCACTATCTACTACACATCTGAGTAGATCAAAAAACTCGTTGTATTCATTATTTCCAGGGATTTTCTTTTTGTCTTCTAAACGTCGCACATAATAATCTGCATACGAAACAACGAAAGCTAAGTTGACTGTGTTTTCCAACAAGTTTTTCATTCGAACTTCCTCGTCTTTTTCCGTGGTGATAATATCAATGGTGTTGTCGACATAGCCGTAAAACAGTGCGTTATCAACTTTAATTTGCTTCAGGAGCATGTTTTTAATAAGCTTAACCTTAAGCTCCTCTTGTTTTTCACCAATGATTTCTGCAATGATGGTCGGGTCTAGATTTCCTTTGCTCAGACTAATTCCACTAAGCCCAATTTGTAGAGAAGGAGCTTCGTGCAAATCTTGACTAAATACAGTTTGGGTAATGAATAGGGAAACAATCCCCAATAAAATAGTTGATCGTAAGGTTTTCAAAATATTGTAAGTTAAGGTTGTTGTGTTGTACTTACAATATTATAGTTTTTAATTAAAAAATAAAAACGCCGTTGGCTTCAGCCATTAATTCTTATAAATATAAACACAACTTCCATTCTTGATCTTGTCGATAATGGGTTTCGCAAGAAGTTTAGGCACTGCAGGACAACCCCAACTTCTCCCAAGTCTTCCATGTTCTTTTATGAAATCTTCAGAAACATATTCTGCACCATGAATTACGATAGCTCTTTTCATCGCGTTGTCGTTAACTCCTGGATCTAATCCTATAAGTTTAAGTGAATAGCCATGTTTTCCGAAATATGTGTTAGATGTTTTGTAAAGCCCCAAACTGCTCTGATGAGAGCCTTCTGTATTAGAAAAATGTTTTGCATAGTTGTTGCCAGTGCCTTGCCCGTGAGCTACAAATGTGTTAAATACAATTTCCCGCTTGTTTAAATCGATAACGTAAAGCCGTTTAGCGGTAGAAGGTTTACTAAAATCTATCAGAGTAATTAGATTTTTAGAGAAGGATTTATGATTGTTATAACGTTCAACGGCTTTAGAAAAAGCTGCCTTATCCATCCCTTTTTTATCTTTAATAGAAGACCAAATAAGTTTGAATTCTTGCGATAATACAGGTTGGTGTGTCGTTTCTAAATTACCGAAACAACCTGTTAAACCCATAAATAAGGTACCAAATAGAATTTTAGAATACATAATCAAAACCAGTTATTCCCAGATATATTAATAACGCTAATAAACCTGTTAATAGTATGATTTTCTGATAATCTGGTTCGTCCGAACGATGCCGCATCTTTACTAAATTAAGTAGTTGTTAGTCCCGCTAATTTGTCCATCTTCATTGAAGAATACATCCCATTTTATACGTACGTTTTTGCTGTTTAAGAAGATGCTTACCTTGCCGTTCTTTTCAATTTTATGTTTGAAAATCACTTCAATTTTGGAACCATTCAATTTTACACTTTCTGGTAATTTTGCTTCTGCGCTACTTAGTTCATTAATACTGAAGTAAGGATTAGTATGCACCAAGATTCTAGGTACAGTCAGTTTTATTGCCTCTTTACCAAGTACCCCAAGCATCGACGACTCAGCCGTTATTTTAGAATCATCTTTTACCACCTTATAGATTTCTTCTCCAGATTTTTTAAGAGGAGCGTAGTATTGATCAAGCACCTCAATAGACTTCTTGTTTTCCTCTGGATGGATTTGAGATTCTTTTATTACGTTGATTTTAAAGTCTTCCTCGTCAACCCACGAAATAATATCATCAGTGATAATAATTGCTCTAGCACTAACAATATCTTTATCTAGTTCTTTTTCCTTGCCGAGTAATTCGAAATTGATTTCAATATTACCAAAATCAGCAGTGGAATAAGGTTCAATTTTATTGATGGTAGTATTAACCTTGAAAACTTCATAATCATCTGCATACATGTCTGTAAAATGAATGCATAGGAATACTCGAACGTTGGATAACTTAAGGTCTGAACGGTTTTTAATTTTGATGTTTAGTTCTTTAGAGTCCCACATTGTAGTAGTGGCTTCCAAATCTAAGAATGACTTTTCTGAGAAGATTTGATTGTAGGTTTCTGGTAAGTACGTTTCACAATGTACCATATCCGCAATCATATAATCATGAGCACTTTGGCTTCCTCTACGAAAGAAATGTTTCATGATTTCATCTTTAGAAGTTTCGAAGTTGTTTTGTTCAGAGTGCATCATTGCTTTTTGGAAGTTAGGACTGAAAAATCCGAATCCCTCCATAGTTGATTTATACATTTCCAGAATGTAACTTCCTTCGGCTGATTTTCTGAGGTATGTACGTTGCCTATAAGAGTTAAGCATGTGCAATAAATATTCACTTTGTCTCGGGTATTCTACGGCAGATTGGTCATAGTAAGACAGTGCCCTTTCGGTTTCACCTTTTTGCCAGTGATAAGTTCCAAGTAGGAGTAAAGCAGGAGCAGAGCGATCTGAGTTATTTTTAATATATTGATCTAAAAGTGCCTTCGCATTTTCTCCATGAGCAGGTTTAACTTCAGGGTTATCCGCAATCTCTCTACCATTTTTCATTAGAAGGCAGAATGCTTTAATAATAGTCGCCTCACGATCCGTAGGAGAAATTTTTAATACTTCATCTGCGCTTTGCATAGCGGCTTCAATATTGCCATTATGAATTTCTAAATAAGCATTGTCTCTCATAAGACATACTCGATCCCATTGACTCATATATTTTAAATACACTGGAGTATAGGCATTTAGGTATTCTAAATACTCATCTTCAATATCATCAATTTCTTTTTTGATTTTCTCTTCTATTTCCTCTTTTTCTCGAATAATCTCAAATGAGCTTTTACCCATGTCTAAGAAATCGTTCATCATATCTGGAGTAAATCCAGCAGTAAGAGCAGAGGCTCCAATTGTGGTCATGTCCGCAACCACGATCTCAGAGATATTTTTGAAGGTATTCCAAACTGCCTGATTGTCTTCAAGTCGTTCTTCTGCACGTTGAAGTTTACTAAGGATAGGTAAAATTTTCGCTTTTGCTTCAAGTACATCTGGTGCTACACCTTCGTAGTTTTGTTTAGCCATAAATTCCAAGTATTCTCGAAAGCTTCCAAACTTAGATCTTGCCATGTCCATTCCATGCATGACTTCAACCGTTTTTTCTAAATCAACACGTGGCTCATTCGAGGTTGAATTATCACCTGATGAAGAAATAGCATCTTCGAGGTCATCATTTTCGTCTGCTGCTCCAGTAAGTATCTTTTCTACATTTTCAGCTTCCTTGGTTAGGTTACCTCCACTAGAAGGAGCTTTCATCCAAAAATATACGATTGCTGCTAAAGCTGCCCCTGAGATTATTAAGTAAAGAAATAAATTGTTACTTTTTTTCATCTTTAGTTAGAATTCTTCGGTGATTGAATTTACGACTACAATTTAATAGTAATAGTGCTTTATTCGTTATTAAAATTAATTTTTTTGCACTAAGATAATCTCGTTTGTCTAATTCTCTTGGGTATCATTGGTTCATTATGTACCTTTAATTTTTAGGAAAATTTCTCATTAATTTATAAGTATTACATTTTGCAAACCTTGAATTCTTCATTTATCGAATCGTTAAGGGAAATTTTACCTGACCAATATATTATTGAATCTGAAGAGGGGAAGCTTCAATATGCTAGTGATCATACCGAGGATTTAAAATTTATGCCTAGCGCGGTAGTAAAACCGAATACCGCAGACCAAATTAGTAAGATTATGAAACTTGCTAATGAGTATCTTGTGCCTGTTACTCCCCGTGGCGGAGGTACTGGTGTGAGTGGAGGAGCTTTGCCAATTGAAGCAGGTTTGGTAATTAGCATGGAGCGATTCAATAAAATTTTGGAAGTAGACCAAGTGAATCGTTGTGCAACGGTAGAATCGGGAGTTATTACACAGGTTTTTCAAGAGTATGTACGAGAGTCGGGATTATTTTTTCCACCTGATCCAGGCAGTAAAGGATCTTGTATGTTAGGAGGGAATTTAGCCGAAAATTCTGGTGGTCCAAGATCCTTAAAATATGGGGTTACTAGAGATTATGTACTTAATTTGGAAGTAGTATTGCCCGATGGAGAGGTAATCTGGACGGGTAAAAATGTGACTAAAAATGCCACAGGTTATGATCTAACGCAACTGCTTTGTGGAAGTGAAGGTACTTTAGGGATTATTACCAAAATTGTATTTCGATTGATAGATGTTCCAAATAACGAATTACTGGTGTTAATTCCGTTTAAGGATAACTCTAGTTGTTTCGACGCTATACATTCCATAGTTCAATTAGGAATTAGACCTGTATCCATGGAGTTTGTAGACCAAACTTCTCTTGAAGTAATTGAAAAATTTTATCAATGGTCTGGCCTCCATGAAAGCGCAAAATGTTATTTATGGATGGAGTTGGATGGTGATACTATGGATGTCACTTTTGACAAGTGTGCAAAAATTGGAAATTTGGTTGTGAGTCATGGTGGTTTTGAACCTTTGGTTGCAGAAAGTGATAAGGAAAAAGAACATCTTTGGACATTGAGGCATAAGGTTGGGGAAAGTATTATTTCCTATACGGTTTTCAAAGATATTGATACAGTTGTGCCGGTTAGTAAGGTAGGGGATCTTTTGCAACGGCTCGAAGAAATAGAGCAGCAATTCAGGTTTAAAGCGGCATGTTTTGGACATATTGGTAATGGTAATTTACATATTCAATTTTTGAAAGAGGAGCTCTCTGATGAATATTGGAAAAATGAAATTCCGAAAGCCGTAGGAAGTTTGTTTGAGTGTGTAAGAGACTTAGGAGGAAGTCTCTCTGGAGAACATGGGGTTGGTATTGTTCAAAAGCCATTTATGCCCTTAATTGTTCCTAAAGCTTCAATTAATTTGATGAAGCAAATCAAACAAGTTTTTGACCCCAACAATATACTTAATCCAGGTAAAATATTCTAGTTTACTTTTTTGAAGAGGTGTATTTACGTTGCCAATAGAAGAGCAGCGGTAAAAGGATTATTGTTGGAGATAACCACACTATTATGTGACTTGTAAGGGAGTAGTTTTTCAGAAGACGAGGTGCATTTACCGCAAGAAACGCCGTAAGTGTAGCAATGTATGTTCCCATCATCATTCCAATATGCTGGTTTAACCAGAGTAATCTAGGCAATTCTTGATTGTTTCTGATTTTAAAAAATGTACGACCAGAAGTGATTACCAAAATAAGACTAATTATTCCAAATGCAATTAATACAGGCTGTCCACTTATCAACATGAAAATTGCATTTATATTGGCAATTATTAGAATAATCCAATCTAGGGTGCTTGGTTTTAGACTTTTGTTTTTGATAGCTCGCACACCAAAATAATTCTGGAACATAGAAAAAATACCAACCATAAGTAAGAAGAGACTATTTTTGAATATGGATAAGACTATTGCCGTAATTATTACCACCCACATTGAAATATGAAAGACTTTCCCTGAACGGATATGGAGACGTCTTCCTTTTTTTGAAATCAGGGAAACCGTTCCAGACAGCAATGCTGCAATACCAAATCCGATATGAATGTAGAGAAGAATGTTTGAAATGAATTCCATTTTATAAAGATAAAAAAAAGCCCTAACGTTTATGGTCAGGGCTTCAAATGCTATGCTAATTGAAGTTGATTATTCATCTAATTCTCCAAATACGCTTTCTAAAATTTCGGTTACTCTTGCAGCAGGGTCTTCTCTAATTTTCTTTTCTTGGATAGCAACTTTACTAAATAATCCATTTAAACCTTTGTCGGTTGCGTATTGAGATAAGTCAGTTGCAGTTACGGTATTTACATTCATCATCTCACCAACGGTTGAACTAGTAAATAATCCAGTTGGAACCGTAGTATTTAGCACCTTATTGTAATCAACAATGAATTGTTCGTATTTGTACACCAAACTAGTATCCCCAACTTTTACAGTTTGCAATGCATTTTCCATTACGGGTTCAAACTTGGTAAATAATTCGGGTCTAGTATTTTCGTTAAGATATTCTGTAGCTGCGGTATCAACACCTCCAAATAAGATATTTGTTCCATCAGCAATGGTCATATCAGTAATAGCAGTCCAGAAAATAGGAGCAGCTTCTGTTGCTGCTGTTTCAGCTGCACGATTCATTCCTAAAATAATCTCATCTTCCGTTGCTGAAAGAGGTTCAATTCCTAAAAATGGTACACCAGTTGTGTAAATGTCTTCTCCCGTTACGGTTCCTAATCCAAACACATCAATGCTTTTTGCCTTGAACTGATTTAATGAGTTTTCAACTTGATCTGGTAATAAAAGTTTGATTAATTCATCTTTGAAATAACCGTCTGCTTTAGATACTGTGGCAACGGAAGTGTCGGTTCCGACTCTTAATGCTTCTTTCAATCCAGTAACAATTTCCTCGTCACTTAATCCTACTTCTCCGCTGTTCACTAAGTCGCACCCAAATAAGAATACGACACTGCTCAATATTATTAATGCTTTTTTCATGACTGTTCTTTTTTATTCTGTTTCATGGATTATTCTCAAATATAATACCAAAAACTAAATCTGTTCTAACCGACTTCTTTTTTCCTGCTCCAATTCAACGGATTTAAACAATGTGCTTACGTTTCCTAATCCAAATCCAGTATAATTATCTACTCTTTGAACAATTTCATAGAAGAAAGTAGGTCTATCCCCAATTGGTTTAGTGAAAATTTGCAGTAGATAGGAATCATTTTCAATGTCGCACAAAATTCCGTGCTTTTTTAATTCCTCTATATCAATGTCTTTACCAGCCGCTTCTATTTTTTCTTGTAGCAATTCATAATAGGTTGAAGGGTATTCGTTGAATTCTACTCCATTTTTTCTTAAGTATTGCACGGTAGAAACAATGTCTTGCGTAGAGTATGCAATATGCTGAACACCAGTGCCAAATGATTCATCAAGATATTCTTGAACCTGAGATTTACTAGCTTGATTGTCAGGTTCAACTAAAACATTTGTAATGGAGTTATGTTCTGATTGAAGAACTTTTAATGTTAAACCAGCTTTTCCACTCGAAATTTGGCCTTTTTTAAACTCCTGTATTACTGTGCTTCCAAAGATATTATTCATGTAGTTTG
>JAHDFW010000018.1:15689-34762 GCA_020627945.1 Cytophagales bacterium | reverse complement strand
TAGATCAACAAAGTACTGGCAAAAACGAATAATCGAATGTCGGTTCCTTTATAGTCAACCATTCTAAGGACCGTGTCCTCCATATATATCATAGCTCCCAAAGCAATGAATAGATTGCTCTTAAGAACGAAGCTTCTTATATGCTGTAGGAGATTCAAATGAAAAACATTGGTTAGCCGCACAAATTTGTTCAATTTTAGCACTCTAACCAATTCACTTCAAACAAAATCAGCAATAACTCTATATATAGCCGTCAGTTTTTTATGCTTTGCCTAAGCTCAATTATGTTTATGGCTAGTTTTAGCATGATTACTCCCGAATTGAATCGTTTCATTACGATGTTGGATGGTGAAGATTATAAAGGGTTAATTTTCTTATTGTATGGTTTTGGAGCGTTGGTGATTCGCCCAATAAGCGGTAAACTAACTGATACTGTTGGAAGAATTGCGGTAATGGTGATTGGTTCAATTGTTGGGATTTTTGCTGGTGTTGTTTATCCGTATGTTGCGGTGCTTTGGGGCTTCTTCCTTCTTCGATTCATGCATGGTTTTGCTTCTGGTTTTAAACCGATTGGCACAACTTCCTATTTGGCAGATATTGTTCCAGTTAAAAACAGAGGTGAAGCAATGGGGTATCTTGGAATGGCAGGTAGTACAGGTATGGCTGCTGGTCCATATGTGGGGAGTTTTTTAGCAACTACATTCTCTTTAAATACGATGTTTATAGTTTCCTCTGTATGTGCTGTAATTTCGTTAATTACTGTTTTGGGCATGAAGGAAACATTGCCAAATCGTCAAAAGTTTAGTTTGAAATTGTTGAACATCAAATGGTCCGATATTTATACTTATAAAGTGTGGCTTCCTTCTTTAATGATGGCAATGTCCGTATTTTCTTTTGGGGTAATACTAGTAGTAATTCCCGACTTTCATGATCATCTAGGAATTGAGAATAGAGGTTCGTTTATGCTGTTTATGGTAATGACTTCGATTGTTACTCGATTTTTTGCAGGTAAAATTTCGGATAAATATGGACGAGTGGTGTCATTGAAATTGGGGTTAAGTATTCTCTCTTTTGGAATGTTAATGACGGGTTTCGCAGATAGTTATTGGTCATTAATGTTAGCGGCAAGTATTACGGGGATTTCGGTGGGAATTAACTCTCCAACTATTTTTGCATGGACTATTGATTTAGCTCCTGATGATCAAAGAGGTCCTGGAGTTTCTACAATGCTGAGTGCTCTTGAAGTTGGAATAATAGTAAGTTCATTAGTAGCAGGATTTGTTTATAACAATGATTACTCCATGATCCCGTATGTGTTTTGGTTATGCTCGGGGGTAGCTTTATTAGCATTAATCATCTTGTTTACAATTAAGAAATCGTCTGATCAGTATAGTTAAATTTTATGGGTGATCGTGTATCAATCATAATGCCTGTTCGCAATACGGCGAAATATCTCAATGCTACTTTAGATTCTATTCTTGCTCAATCATATGAAAATTGGGAATTGATTTGCATCGATAATCTTTCCGAGGATGAAAGCTTTCAAATACTTAAGGATTATGCTAAAAAAGACGATCGAATTAAAGTGTATCAGAACACTAATTCAGATTTGATTTCAGCTCTTCAATTAGCATATTCCAAATCTAGTGGAGCTTATATTACTCGCATGGACTCTGATGATTTAATGACGCCCAATCGATTGCAGTTAATGGTTGAGGTGTTGGCAAAAGAAACTATTCCAACGGTGGTATCGGGGCTGGTTAATTACTTTTCTGATGAAGGTGAACTTGGAGGAGGTTTTCTTCGGTACGAAAAGTGGTTAAATAATCTTTCTGAACACGAGGCTAATTTTTCTGAAGTTTATAAAGAGTGTGTTATTCCGTCTCCGTGTTGGATGGTAACTCGAAACGTTTTTGAACAGAGTGGAGCTTTTAATTCTGAAATCTACCCTGAGGATTATGACTTATGTTTCCGTTTTTATGAGCAGGGGTTGAGAGTTAAAACAGTTAAAGAAACTATGGTGCACTGGAGAGACTATTCCACGCGTAACTCAAGAACAGATCCTAATTATGCTGATCAACTATTTTTTGATCTTAAACTCAAGTACTTTTTTAAACTAGATCATAATTCAGCACAAAGATTAATTGTTTGGGGTGCAGGAAGAAAAGGAAAGTTACTAGTTAAGAAAATTCAACAGTTTAGGCCTGAAATTAATTTAGTCTGGGTTACGGACAATGAAAAGAAAGTTGGTAAGGATATATACGATTTAAAACTTATGTTGCCAGAAACTATTTCTGACAAAGATCAAGTGATCGTAGCTGTTTCAAATGAAGAAGAACAAGAACAAATTCGAGAGGTGCTCTTAAAGAAAAAAAGCCCGACTTACTTTTTTTGCTAGTAAACCGGGCTTAATGACGTTTAGTTCTTTTTACTCTGATCAAAATACTCTTGAATGGCTTTAACGTATTCTTCAAAAGCTGCAAGGCCTTCTTGAGTGATCTTACATGTGGTTACGGGCTTTTTCCCTTTAAACCCCTTTGATATTGAAATGTATCCCGCATTTTCTAATTTATCTAACTGAACGCTAAGGTTGCCAGCTGTTGCTTTCGTTTGTTCCTTTATATAAACAAACTCTGCAGATTCCACTCCTGTGAGAAGCGAAACTATCGCAAGCCTTAGCTCAGAATGAAGCAGGGGGTTTAATTTCTTAAACATTACTAACTTTTTTATTAAACTGTGATTTAAGTAAGTAACCAGGCACAATGTAACTAGCAACCACAGAAATTGAAATAAGAATCAACTGATATTTTAATGGGCAGGTAAAAGCTAGCGTTGCACATGCGAAGCAAATAAGTCCTCCAATTCGTAGTGGAGGAAATTTTAACGCACCTCCTGAAGTATAAGTTCCAATACCATATAAAATTATGCAAAGAGGCATGGTCAATTCGCGATTTGCTTGACTTACAAAGAAGATGATCAATGCTATTGAAATTCCAAATGAGGTCCATAATGTTGTCATAAACTGATCAACATGTGTTTTTACAGGTGCTTTTCTGCCATTCATCATGAAATAGACAAAAGTAACAATTCCTCCAATTGGCATCAAAATCCAACCAATACTACTCCATGGTCCCATGTTGAGTTCAAGCATTACATATTGCGATAAACTGGCAACTAAGACTAACCAGCCCCACATGAGCCAGATGTTTCCATTGTCATTAATTCCTGATTTTGCAGTTTGAATCATCTGGTTGATTACCCTTAAACTGTCTTGTTCGTTAAATTGATTTTCCATGTCTTATATTATTAAACTTGTTACAATTATAAAGTGGTTTATAAAATAAACCAAATAAAATGTTAAAAATGTCTGCTCAAAGGTGGTTTTTGAGCCAATTATTAGGATGTTCGATTTAATATGGACCTATTTTATCAGAAAAACAGTGAGGAGCATTGCCATTAAAAATGTAGGTGAAACTGGAATTATTCTCTAAAATAGATTCGCTTTACTCGTTCACTTACACTCGTTAGAATTTCATAAGGAATCGTATCAAGTTGCTTGGCTAGAGTGTTTATAGAAATGTGTTTTCCGAATATTTCAACTTCATCTCCAGCTTCACACTGTACTTTAGTAACATTAACCATTATCATGTCCATACACACGTTTCCAATGATAGGAGCAGACTGACCATTAATATAAACCTTTCCGACTCCGTCACTTAGTCCACGATTTAGCCCGTCTGCATATCCAATTGCGATGGTAGCTACACGAATGTCGTTTTCAGCTTTACCTACTCGTCCATAGCCTACGGTTTCTCCTTGCTTTACGTCCTTTATTTGGGAAATGACGGATTTTAATGTGGTTACTAATTCAAGTTTTTTCTGAAAAACACCTGAAGGATCAATCCCGTATAGACCAATACCCAAACGAACCATGTCCATTTGCATATCGCTGAAGTTGGCAATTCCGCTACTGTTTAGAACATGTTTGGTAATTGGCATTTCTAGATGTTGCTCTAGATCATTGGCTATTCGTTTGAACTTTGTGATTTGCTCAAATAGAAAGGTTGGGTTTTCTGGATCATCAGATGTAGCGAGGTGTGAAAAAGCACTTGCTACTCCTAATTTTTCTTTATTAAGCACGATCGACTTTATTAGCAGATTAATGTCCTCACTTTCAAAGCCGAGTCGATGCATTCCCGTGTCAATCTTTAGATGGATTTTAGGAGCATAATCAAGACTTGTAATATGAGTGATCCATTGATCTAATAGCTGAAAGGAATAGATTTCAGGTTCAAGACGATAATTGCAAATATTTTCAAAATCTTCCACCGAAGGATTCATTACCATAATTGGAATGTGAATCCCGTTTTTGCGGAGTTCAACTCCTTCGTCTGCATATGCAACTGCCAAGTAGTCTACTTGTTGATATTGAAGTAAGTTCGCGATTTCAAAACTTCCACCACCGTAGGCAAATGCTTTTACCATTACCATTATTTTGGTTTTTGGTTTTAGAAAGGATCTGTAGAAGTTAAGATTGTGAACCAAAGCATCCATGTTGATTTCAAGTCTTGTGCGATGCTGTTGGTAAGTAAGGCGTTTTACGATTTGCTCAAATTGGAAATCACGAGCTCCTTTTACTAGGATGACTTCATCTTTGAAAGTAATCACAGCTCTGAGTAAATGCTCAGTAGTTTTGAAACAGGCTATTTCATCTACCATAAATTGGTGACTGTATTTCGAAATGGTATTTCCGATTCCAATTACTCGATTAACTTTTTTGGCAACTAAGAGTCGATTAACTTCTTCATAAAGTTTTTCAGGGTCCATGCCAGATTGCAGAATATCTGAAATGATCACCGTTCGTTTTTTGCGCTGTTGGTTTTGCTCAAGAAAATCTAATGCGATCTGAAGTCCACCTAGGTCATTGTTGTACGAATCATCAATTAAATAGCAGTTATTAAGCCCTTTTTTTACTTCCAATCGCATTGATATTGGTTTAAGGCTATCAATTCGCTCTTGAATTTGCTGCGGTTCATATCCGCGAATTAGAAGGAAAACGATGCAGTGTATCAAGTTTTCTACGGAAGCTGAATCACTGTAAGGAAGGTTGAAGCTAATTTGCACACCTTCATATGTACCAGTTATCGTATCTCCTTCCTTGTTGAAAGTAAGGTCAGCTTCTAAGGAGGTGTTCAGGCTCCATGAAAAAGCATTGAGTTCTTTTTTTTGCACCAACGCATGAATAGCGGTACTGATTTTTTCATATCTGTAGATCAGTTTGTCTACATTCTCGAATAGTTGAAGTTTTTCTTCCGCTTTTTGAATTCGACTTTCAAAACCAGAGTCATGAGCTGAGCCGATATTTGTCAGAATCCCATAATTTGGTTGAATTATTTCCTGAAGAAAAGGCATTTCATTTGGCTCTGAAATTCCAGCTTCGAAAATTCCGATAGTATGATATGGTTTGATTCCAAAAACCGAGAGAGGGACTCCAACCTGAGAGTTATAACTACCAGGGCTTTTTGCCACTCTATGATCGTGGTCTAACATTTCTGCTAACCATTCTTTTACAATAGTTTTTCCATTACTTCCTGTAATAGCAAGAACTGGAATATCGAAGTTGAGTCGGTGATTTTTTGCATCCTGCTGCAATTGCACCTTTGCGTCCGCAACTTTTCTAAATTGTGCGTCAGGATATTTTGAATCGTCAATACCGCGTTCTACCACAAAGTGACGAACTCCTTTCTTATAAAGCAATTCAATGTAATTATGCCCGTCGTTATTATTACCATTAATTGCGTAAAAGACCGAATTGCTCGGGTCTATTACTTTTCTGGAATCTATTAACGGAGTCAATGCCATGTGCTTTATAGTTCTCTTATTATGGTGCTTCTATTTTAAATTCATCTGCATCCAGATAGGCTGGAAATTTTTCACGATAGTTTATCAATCGTTCTTGATCCAGTTCATAAGTAATAATGTCAGGATCATTGGTTTTGAAATAAACCTGCTCACCTAAATAATCTACAATTACCGAGTGTCCAGAATAATAAATGTCATTGCCATCGGTTCCAACCCGATTTACACCAACACAATAGCTTTGGTTTTCAATGGCACGTGCTTGAAGGAGATTATCCCATGCCGAGCTTCTTCGGTCTGGCCAGTTGGCCACATAAATTAGTAAGTCGTACTCTAAATTTCGATTACGACTCCAAACCGGAAAACGAAGATCATAACATATTAACGGGCATATTTTCCAACCTTTTAATTTGGTAACCAGACGAAAATCTCCTGCACTATATTGTTCATCTTCTCCAGCCATTCGGAACAAATGTCTTTTGTTGTAATATTGATAAGTTCCATCAGGATTCATCCAGATTAGACGATTGTAGTACTTTTTGTTTTCTTCAATTACAAAGCTTCCCATTATTACAGCTCCAGTTTCTTTGCTTTGCGTAGTCATCCATTGCAAGGTAGGTGAATCGTTAATAGATTCGGCAACCAATGCAGGATTCATAGTAAAGCCTGAATTAAACATTTCAGGAAGTACAATCAAATCTGTAGACTCACCTATAGATTTAATCTTGTCGGTTAGCATAAACAAATTGTCATGTCTACTTTGCCAAAAAAGAGATGTTTGTATTAATGTTACTTTGAGGTTAGAACTCATAGCTGTTCTTAGTTAATTTAGCTTCTCATAAGTATGACGATTCGGTACTTATAACGTCAAATATAATTAAAAACTGAGACCAACAAGGTGGTAACTGTGGTAGCTTAACTATTTTCTAAAAGTGCGTCCCAGATTTCTTTTTCAATCTTATAAGAATCTGCCAGAGTGCTAGGTTCGAAACCTTCCTTTTTTAGGATGTTTATACCTTCTTCGATTTCCTCTAGAATGTAAGCCGTACGAGGAGGAGGACCATCAAAGTTGAATTCTAAATCCAATGAATTTATGGACCATTCAAATGGGGTAGTTGCGTATTTTTTATTGAAGGCATCAAGTTCTACTTCAGTCATAAAGTGACCGCTTAATTTAGGCTTGAATACAATATTGGCATATAGTTTACGCACATCACGAACTTCATCTACATTATAGCCCAAAAGAACTTGAAAGTCTTTTACTTGCCCATTTAGATATCCATTACCAACTACAAACCCGTGATTAATAAAATCTCTAAATGGTTTTCGCTGTACCAATTTATCAAACTCAGAAGGGAACAGAAACTGATCTACAATAACTTTAGCCGTTCCAACCAGAAGTGTTAAACCAATAACCAAGAAAAACAAAAGTCCTGCATGATTCATGAAATGTTTTCGGTGATTGATGTAAACAATAATACAACAAGCAACAAAAAATGTTAGAAAGGGACTTAAGTAGAACTTAAGAAAGTAATATTTAAACTTTTTGGACATAAATTAATCCAGTGGTTGCTTTTAAATACGTAAAACTTAGTAAAGGTAAACAATTCCTTCATAAAAACATACTTTAGAAGTGCAGATATGAAAACCTTTTGTCGATTACGGTTGTTGGACACAAAATTAATAACATAATTTGTACTGTGGACATTTACCAGATAATAAAAAGATCTCTAAGAGAAAGAAGGCGTATGGCACTGTGCACTGTTGTTGCTACTACAGGCTCTACTCCTCGAAAATCTGGCTCTAAGATGTTAGTCTATGACAATGGTGAAATTGCAAAAACAATTGGAGGAGGAGATCTAGAGAAAACGGTAATTGAAAATGCTCTGCAAGTCATTGAAGAAGGTAAACCCAAATTGTTTGAGCATAAGTTGGTTCATCAGCATGGGATGTGTTGTGGAGGAACGGTTTCCATATTTATAGAACCAATTATGTCGAAAAAGAAATTATACATATTTGGAGCTGGCCATACCGGAAAAGCTCTTGCCGATTTTGCAGATAAAACGGACTTTGAAGTTTCATTAATAGATGAACGTGTGGAGATTGTAGATGGGTTGAGTTTTGGAGAGGAGATTAATATTATCGAGAAAAATCACCGTTCTGCTCTTAAAGATTTGAAATTCGATCATCATACATATGTTGTTGTAGTAACGCACAATCATAGTTATGATCGAGATATTATTGCAACTTGCGCAAAACTTCCTCATGCATATTTAGGTATGATTGGAAGTCAACGGAAAGTAGAAGTGGCTAAAAAAGCTTATCTTGCAGGTGATATTTTAACAGAAGAGGAGATGGAGAATATTGATTGGCCTATTGGTTTGAAAATCAATGCAAACACTCCAGAAGAGATAGCGGTATCAATTTTAGCTAAGTTAATTAAAGTTAGAAATTCAGAAATTTAGTCTATGGACAATAAGATTCAGTTTGTTTTAAATGGTGAGTTTACCACCATTGATTTTGAGAAGGAGGGATTGTCACCGACGCATACGGTACTAAACTACTTGAGATATAAAAAGTCGCTTACAGGAACCAAAGAAGGGTGTGCAGAAGGTGATTGTGGAGCGTGTTCGGTTGTTTTAGCACAATCGGATGGTACCGAAATGAACTATGTAGCAGTAGATTCTTGCTTGATTTTTCTCCCTATGTTGCATGGTAAACATTTGGTTACTGTAGAAGGTGTTGGTTGTTCAACTAAGTTACATCCAGTTCAGCAAGCAATGGTAGATACAGATGGGAGTCAATGTGGATATTGTACACCAGGGTTTATTTCTTCCATGTATGCTTTACACCGCAATACTCCAAATCCAGATCGTGAACAAATTGATGATGCCTTGACTGGTAACCTGTGTCGTTGTACTGGGTATAGACCTATTGTGGAAGCAGCTTTTGAGGCGGCTAAAAATGAAGCAGATAAAGATGATTTTGACGTTCAAGTGACACTTAATTCAATTCCAAAGCAGGAAGTTGTAAGCATTGAAACAGAAACTCAGAAGTATTTTAAACCATTTACCCTGGATCAAGTTTGTGAACTGAAATCAGAATATCCTAACGCACTACTGGTTAGTGGAGCTACAGATGTTGGGTTGATGGTTACCAAACAAAATAAGCTCTTGCCGTGTATCATAGATATTTCGGATGTTGAAGAGCTGAAACAAATTGAAGAAACGGATGAGCATGTCTCTTATGGTGCTGGATTAAGCCTAGAAGCTATTTTTAGACACTGTGAAGAGTTGTTTCCTTCATTATATGAAATGCTTAAAGTTTTTGGATCAAGGCAAATCCGAACTATGGGTACCATTGGTGGTAATGTTGCTAATGCTTCTCCTATTGGAGATACCCCTCCAGTATTATTATCCTTAAATGCTAAAGTGGAACTGGAAAGCCTTGGTAATTCTAGAGTACTTGATTTAGAAGATTTTATTACGGGTTACCGTACAACTCAGCTCACAGAAAACGAAGTAATTAAATCACTGATTATACCTAAGACGGATCAAAATTCGACTTTTAAGGCCTACAAAATTTCAAAACGAAAAGACCTTGATATATCTACCGTAAGTGGTGGATTTAGTCTTAAAGTGAATGATCAGAAGAACGTTGAGGACATTAGTCTGTTTTATGGGGGAATGGCTGCGCAAACGTTAAGAGCATCCAAAGCTGAAAACTATTTGAAAGGAAAGGTATGGGATCGTTCTAATGTAGAACACGCGATGGCTCTTGTAGATGAAGAGTTTACTCCAATATCGGATGCAAGATCGAGCAAAGAAGGTAGAACGGTGATGGCCCGCAATCTCCTTTTGAAGTTCTGGTCTGAAACAAACTAGATTTTTTCACATACTTTTAGTAGCGCTTATTTTGAATTGAAATTACTTTAATTTGAAATAGCGCTATTGTCGTTTTAGGCTCAAATTTGATCAGCTTTAGGGTTTAAGTATCATTTATTCCCGATAATTTATAAATAAATAAAGATGATTATTTGACGCAAAAGTGTTTTGGGCTTATATTTGCATTGTATTTTATCTGGAAATACTTTGATTTAACCAAGTTTTCAAAAATGCTTTTTATTCTGGACGATCTTAATAACCCTGTCGAAATCAATGACATCAATCAATGGGAACGTTGGATGACTATGAATTCTGCTAAAGTGGAATTGGGGCGTAACAAAATAGGAGAATTTACAGTCAATACTGTTTTTAGAGGGGTTGATAGTAATGCTCATAAGCATGATCAACCAATGGTATTTGAGTCAACTGTTTATGATGACGTTGATGATATTATGGCAGTGCGTGAGTATCAAGATTATTATGATGCTATGTTAGGTCACAAAACCTTTATTCAGGAGTACACTTACAGCCTAGTGTAATTTTATCTTTTTTTTAAGATCACAAAATTCGGCATTTGATGTCGAATACTTTTCTATTTAGTATGCTTTTCCTATTTTAGTTGCTCGTTAAAAATTCAACTAAATTAATGTCAGTATTAGCTCATGAATCCGCTCGATTACATGTATCGGGGGAAGCAATTTACATAGATGATATGCCAACTCCAGCCCAGTTGTTGATTGGTAGAGTTTTTGCCAGCACAATTGCTAAAGGAACTATTAAATCATACAATCTGGACAAAGCGCGAGAACTCGAAGGTGTTCATGCCGTATTAACTTACAAAGACATTCCTGGAGACAATCAAATGGGACCCATCATTCATGATGAGCCAGTTTTGTCTGAAGGAGAGATAAGTTTTATTGGTCAAGCAATTTTTATTATTGCTGCGGAGAGTGAGGAAATAGCTAAGCAAGCCGAGCGATTAATTGAAATTGAATATGATGAGCAAAAGCCAATTACTTCTATTCGTCAAGCAATGTCGGAAGGGGAATTGATTCAGCCAGCACGAATTATTCAGCGTGGTGATGTTGAAAAAGGTTTTGAAGAAGCGACTCATATAATCGAAGATGAAATAGAGATTGGTGGGCAAGAACAATGGTACCTTGAGACCCAAACTTGCTTGTCAGTTCCTGGTGAAGAGAACGATATGATTGCTTACAGCTCGACTCAGAATCCTTCAGAGACCCAAGCGATAATTGCGGAAGTTCTGGGAGTTTCGAAGATGGAAGTTGAAGTTCAGACTCGTAGAATGGGAGGTGCTTTTGGAGGTAAAGAAACGCAAGCCAACCATGTGGCATCGTGGGCTAGCGTGCTAGCAAGATACACTAAAAGACCCGTTAAAATTCGATTGTTCAGAGACGACGATCAAAAGATGACGGGTAAACGTCACAGATTTATCACTAAATACAAAGTAGGATTTACTGCAGAAGGAAAACTTGTTGCAGTAGATTTCCAACAAAACTGTGATGCGGGAGCAGCTGTAGATTTGACCATGGCGGTTTTGGAACGTGCCATGATGCATGCAGACAACTCTTATTGGGTTCCAAATATCAAAATTGTAGGTAATGCATGGAAAACTAATCTTCCTTCTAACACAGCATTTCGTGGATTTGGAGGGCCTCAAGGGGTTGCGGCAACTGAAAATATCATTGATCGAATAGCTAGATTCCTTAAGAAAGATGCTGCTGAGGTTCGATTCATGAACTTCTATGGAATGGAGGACAACAACGTAACTCCGTATTTCCAAACCGTTGAAAACAATAGACTCTTTATGATTTGGGATCAGATTATGAAGTCGTCTGACTATAAAAATCGTAGAGCAACGGTCAATGAGTTCAATGCGAAGAACGAATTTTATAAAAAAGGTCTAGCAATTACTCCAATTAAATTTGGAATCTCATTTACTACAGCATTTTTGAATCAAGCAGGAGCTTTAGTTAACGTTTATAAAGACGGTACAATCTTAATTAATCATGGTGGTACCGAAATGGGACAGGGATTAAATACTAAAATCCAGCAGATAGCTGCTTTGGAATTAGGAGTAGATGTTGCTAATACTAAGGTAAATGCAACCAACACGTCAAAAGTACCTAATGCGTCTGCAACAGCAGCCTCAGCAGGTACCGATTTGAATGGAGCAGCCGTTAAAAACGCATGTGATAAGTTGAAAATTCGTTTGTCAGGATTAGCAGCGCAGCTTTTTAATAAAGCAAACAATGATAATGCGAGCTCGATAGAAAATATTCGATTTGAAAATAATAAAGTGTTTGACTCAGCCAACGCAGGTAGATCTTTTGAGTTCTCAGATTTGACTTTACAAGCAGTTCTAAATCAAGTTAGTTTAAGTGCGACTGGATTTTATAAAACTCCAGATGTACATTTTGATCGTGAGAAAGGGAAGGGAAAACCATATCATTATTTTTCTTTTGGAATGGCCGTCTCTGAAGTTACTGTTGATACACTTACGGGATTTGTAAATATTGATAGAACGGATATTGTTCACGATGTAGGAGATAGTATTCTTACAAACATTGATATCGGTCAGATCGAAGGTGCATTTATTCAGGGAATGGGATGGTGTACAACAGAAGAGTGCAAATGGGATGATAAAGGTAATTTGTTAAACCACTCGCCTGATACTTATAAAATCCCTGGAATTCAAGATATTCCAGATGTGTTTAATGTGGATTTGTTACAAAATGCTCCGAATTTCAATACGATTAGAAGAAGTAAAGCCGTTGGAGAGCCTCCATTTATGCTATGTTTTGCTGTTTGGTTAGCAATTAAGGACGCAATTTCTGCAGCCGCGGATCATAAAAAAGAACCAAAAATTCAAATTCCGATGACTAATGAAGCGATCTTGTTGAGTTTGGAAGACCTTAAAAAATAACTGATTTTAATGGTTTTAGGCAAAATGCGTTGTTTTGACAAGTGTCTGAATTTGATTAATTTGCGTCAGAGGAATTCAAAACTTTAGCAAATGAAAAAAAGACAATTAATTATTGCTGCAGGGATGCTCGGTTTGGGTACGGTAGCAGCAGGTCAATCTCTTGAAGGGGAAGTTGTTGGTGTTGAGCCAGCAGGTTCTCAAGGGAATGTTTATCGCGTACAAGATGTAGAATCAGGGTTAATCTTTCAATCAAATTTAACTCAGGCGACTTTTGCGGTTGGAGATAAAGCAGAATATGTTTTCGTTGGAGAATATGGAAATTTTGTGTCAGGCTCTAATACTCAAGGTCAAAACATGAGTAAAGAGAAGGTATTTAGTGGAAAAGGTAACGCAGAATTATTGGTTGTTAAGAAAGGAAAAGGAAGTACATTTAGTCCAGGTGGAAAAGTGGCGTTCTAACCTTGTAGATTACATAGAATAAAATTTAAATAGCGGGTTTTGCCCGCTTATTTTTTATGTCAGATTTTAAAGTCGAAGGAGAATATTTACTTGAGAAGTTTCCAGGTAAAGGAGGATGGACCTATGCTAGAATTCCAGAAATAGTACAGGATAAGTCCAAACCTTTTGGATGGGTGGTTGTAAAGGGAAGTATTGATAGTTTCGAACTTGATCAATACAAACTTATGCCAATGGGAGATGGTAAGCTTTTTCTTCCGGTAAAAGCCGACATTCGCAAAAAGATCAAAAAGCAAGCAGGAGATTATGTTCGAGTTGTTCTTGAACCAGTTGAAGAACATGTAAATATTCCTAATGAAATAATCGAATGCTTCGAAATGGAAGCCCCCAAACTGCTTGACAATTTTAAAAGTCTTTCACTTGGTGCTCAAAAATCGTACCTAGATTGGATTTATGAAGCTAAGAAAGAAGAAACCAAAGTTCAACGTATCACGAAAATGATGATCAATTTAGAATCACGAAAAACTCTCGGTTGAGCTTATTCTTTTTCTTTGAAAATCAAGGTGTCTAATTTCCATTTATCCCATTCAACGGGTAAAAGAAGTAATGGAATTAATAGAATAGCTCTGTACATTACATGCTGTAAATCCCAAATTGGTTCAGAAAGTCCATGTCCAAAGGTTACCACAACTAATACCAGTGCCAGCGCATAAAGTGCGTAGTTTCTAAATAAACCTAAGATTAACAATGCACCTCCAATTAATTCGGTGTATGAGGTATAATAGGCAGCAACTTTAAGCATGAATTCTGGTAGGTACTCCGCGTAAGGTTTGAACCCATTATTGTAGATGTTGTCTACTCCCCAAGAAAATACTTTGCCCCAGCCTTGCATTAAGAAAATAAATCCAAGCAATAAACGGATGGTTAACATCCCAATGGTTTTGTTTAGGTAATTCTGATCCATAATTGAAGATAACTTTCTTTGATGAATAAGTTAAACAACTTGGACATTTTATTAGTTCACCCAGAAAACACGTAATGTTTTTCGGGTTTTTACGGATACTATGAGCCAACTTTTGTTGATATGTTTGCTATCTCTATGTTTACGCACCTCAATCTCAGTGCCTTTCCTAAAGAATTCCTCAACATTTGGGAGAGGCAGATTGAGGGCTTTATTGCTTACTGACTAAATATACTCCGGTAAAAATCAAACCACTTAATAAAAGTGTTCTCACAAGATCGATATCCTGTCCTAAGATTATTGTGAAAAATGTAGCTAATATTGGTTGGAGGTAAACATAGAACCCAACTACGGAAGCATTGACGAAACGTAAAGAATAAGCGTTGAGCAAATAGGCGAAAAATGTGGTAAACACAATGATAAAAGCCATTGACCAAAGTACAGTAGGATTAAACAAGTTGTCCGCCGGTGTTGCCATAAACTCTGAGATTCCAAAAGGGAAGATCATAAGTAATCCGAAGCTAAAAGTCCATCTAACGACTGTTATGGCTTCATACTTTTTCATAAGCGGTTTAACCAGAATTAGATAGATTCCATACGACAGGGCATTAAGAAATATGAAAATATCTCCCCATAGAGTGTCTGAACTAAACGAGAAGTCTGTGCCTCCAATTAATAATACTGCTCCTGTTGCTCCCAACAAGATACCTATGACCTTGGTTAACGTGATTTTTTCTCCTAGTACAATTGCCGAAGTAATCAGTACTAATATTGGAGTTGTAGTCATAATGAGCGAAGCGTTTACGGGTGTTGTAATGCTTAATCCTTTGAAAAACATTAATTGATTCGCTGCAACACCGAACAATCCACAAAGCGCAAACTTTTTTAAATCAGATTTCTCTACTTTTTCATCGACGGTAAGTTTGTGAACTAAAAAGAAAAGTAAAGAGCCAAAAAATACTCGAATGAGAATTGCCCCAAAAGGTTCGATATAATCAGGTACAACTACTTTAGTGACAAAATAATTGATACCATAAATTAAGGCAACGGTAAACATTGCCAGATGTGCTTTAAGCTGTTGGCTCATTACCTACCAGGTAAGTTTTTCTTTGTTTAGGAAAGCACCAATTCCGGCTTTACAGTCCTTAGAATCACGAGCAGAGGCGTTCATTGCTGCAGCATAGTTTAGACCTTCATCTAGGTTCATATTCTGAACTTTACCAATCATCTTTTTAGTTAAAGCCATAGATTCACCAGAGTTTTGACCACAAAGTTTTAAAGCGAATTCTTTCACATATTCTTCAAGATTTCCATCAATAACTTTATTAATCAATCCGCAATTGACGGCATCCTCTGCAGAAAGCAAATCTCCTGTAAGTAGAAGTTCTTTTGCCTTTCCTTCTCCAATTTTTCTAATTAGAAAAACCATAACAATGGCTGGGATAAATCCGATTTTAACCTCCGTGTAACCAAATTTTGCTTCCGGGACTGTAAATGAAAAATCGCAAACCGTTGCTAATCCGCATCCCCCTGCTATTGCATGTCCATGGATTTGACCAATTACGATCTTATCAGAATTGTAAACCATTTTGAAAAACTCCATAAGATGTCGTGAGTCTTCCAAATTTTCATCATACGAATTATTCTGAAGTTGTTGCAAATATTCCAAATCTGCCCCAGCGCAGAAGACTTTTCCATTGGCTCTCAACACAATCACCTTGCAGTCGTTTGAATTTTCGGCTTCGCTAAAAACTTCCTTCAATTCACTTACCACTTCAAAATTAAGTGCATTTCTTTTCTCAGGTCGGTTAATGGTAATGTAACCAACTCTATTTTCGATTTCCAGGTTTACATACTTCATAAGAACAAAGTTAGAATTTATTCTAAAACATTAATAACTAGTAGATTGGTTCTTTGCGTATCTAAATAAAATATGTTGATTCGTTTATAAGTACTCTATTTGTATTAATTTACAGCAAAATTGCCCTGATTAGGAAATATGAAACCAAGCAATGATTAAGTTTAACAAGCCATATTACACAGGTAAGGAAACGTATTATATTCAAGATGCTATTCACACGCAGCGTAAGATTTCTGGGAATGGTTTTTATACAAAAAAGTGTCAGAACTACTTCGAGGAAAAATATGGTTATCGTAAAACCTTAATGACTACTAGTTGTACTGATGCTCTTGAGATGGCTTCAATTCTTATTGGACTCGAACAAGGGGATGAGGTTATTGTGCCGTCATTTACTTTTGTGTCTTCTGCCAATGCCTTTGTTCTTAGAGGTGCGAAAATGGTATTTTGCGATAGTGAGCGTGATAATCCCAATATGGACGCTAATTTACTTGAAGCTCTGATCACGGATAAAACTAAAGCTATTGTAGTGGTACATTACGCTGGTGTTGCTTGCGATATGGATAAAATCATGGCGTTAGCAAAACAACATAATATCTTTGTTGTAGAAGATGCTGCACAAGCTATTGACTCAACATATAAAGGGAGACCGCTAGGAGGGATTGGTCATCTAGGAGCAATTTCATTTCATGAAACCAAAAATATAATATCTGGAGAAGGTGGCTTGTTGATTGTTAACGATGAATCTATGGTTGCTCGCTCTGAGATTTTATGGGAGAAAGGCACTAATCGATCTGCTTTTTTTAGAGGGGAAATTGATAAGTATAATTGGGTTGATATAGGATCTTCTTATTTGCCTTCCGATATCTTGTCTGCATTTCTTTGGTCTCAACTAGAAAGTCTCGAAGACATTCAGAAAAGAAGAATTGAAATTTGGAATCGGTATTATGAAGGTTTAAAAGAATTAGAGACTCGGGGAACTGTTGAATTGCCCAGAATACCAGATTACGCGGTTAATAACGCTCACATGTTTTACGTGATTTGTGATAGTGAATCAACTCGTTCAGAATTGATTAAGTATCTAAACGCAAAAGAGATTTTTCCTGTGTCTCATTATATTTCATTGCACAAGTCTCCTTATGTGGAACATACCTATTCAGATCGGGTAGAGTTGCCAAACAGTGATAAATATTCTGATCGATTATTAAGACTACCTTACTACTATGAGTTGAAGGAAAAAGATCAGGAGTTGGTAATTTCGGAGATTAAAGAGTTTTTTAAAGGATAACCTATCTCACCCAATTTTCTCGATCTAGACTTCTAAATTGAATTGCTTCAGCAATATGCTCAGGTTTAATTTTTTCAGACTTTGCTAAATCTGCAATGGTTCGAGCTACTTTAATGATGCGATCAAAAGCGCGCCCAGAAAGCCCCAATTTTTCCATGGCCTTTTTAAGGAGTTGTTTGCCTAGTGCGTCAATTTCGCAAAATTGTTTTGCTACCGCAGGGGGCATCATTGAATTGGAGTGAATGCCTTCAAATTCTTCGAATCTTTCTTTTTGAATTTCACGAGCAGCAATTACTCGTGTACGAATTGATTCGCTTGATTCAGTTCTACGGTCTGCTACAATAGCTTCAAAATTAACGGGTGTAACTTCAACATGTAGATCAATACGATCCATTAATGGTCCTGAAATTTTGTTGAGATATCTTTGAACTACACCTGGAGAGCAAACACATTCTTTGTCTGGGTGATTATAGAATCCACATGGGCAAGGGTTCATACTTGCGATCATCATGAAATTTGCAGGGAAATCAACGCTAATTTTAGATCTTGCAATGTTTACGTGCCGATCTTCTAATGGTTGCCTTAACACCTCAAGTACAGATCGTTGAAACTCAGGTAATTCATCTAAAAATAATACACCGTTGTTGGCTAAAGATATTTCACCGGGTTGAGGGATAGAACCACCACCAACTAAAGCTGCATCTGAAATGGTGTGATGAGGAGCACGATAGGGTCTGGCAGTAATCAAAGATGCATTAGAAGGTAGCTTACCTGCTACTGAATGAATCTTGGTTGTTTCTAGTGCTTCTTGAAGTGTTAGAGGTGGTAATATTGATGGAATTCGCTTAGCCATCATTGTTTTACCTGCTCCTGGAGGTCCTATAAGAATAACGTTATGCCCACCTGCCGCAGCAATTTCTAAGGATCGTTTCACATGCTCCTGTCCTTGCACATCCGAAAAATCCGATTGATAATTGTTTAGATTTTCTTCAAACAACTCTCGTGTTCGGCATTCCATTGGTTTAATGTCTTTTGCACCTGAGAAAAAATCAATTGCTTCTGTAATATTGTTGACTCCAATTACATCAAGATTGTTTACAATGGCAGCCTCTAATGCATTGGGCTTAGGTAACATAATTCCCTTAAAACCTTCTTTTCTGGCCTGAATAGCTATTGGTAAGACTCCTTTTATAGGTCTTAAACCACCATCGAGGGCCAATTCTCCCATAATTATGTACTTGTCTAATTCATCAGCATCCATTTGACCTGAAGCCGCCATGATTCCAAGTGCTATAGTGAGGTCGTATGCTGATCCTTCTTTCCTAATGTCTGCAGGAGCCATGTTGATTACAACCTTCTGACGAGGCATTCTATATCCATTATATTTTAATGCAGCTTCGATTCGTTGCTCACTTTCTTTTACCGCACTATCGGGTAAACCAACCATATAATATTTGGTTCCAGGAGTAACATTTACTTCAACGGTTATGGTAACTGCACTTACACCATAAATAGCACTGCCAAAGGTTTTTGTGAGCATATTAATATCGGTTTATCTCAATTTTAGTAATCTTATATGAATATACAAATTTGTTTTTTAAATGTGAACTTTAAATTAAAATAGGTAAAACTTATTTTATACATAGCTTTAACCTTAAGTGTGGCTCGGGGAAAGTGTTTTATTGATTAATTAATATAAATACGAAGCAAAGCTAGACTTTAAATAGATAATCTTATTTTTGTCAACATTGATATAGAGCGCAGTTGATTAATCATACCCACACATATTTAGGATTAATTTTTATATTCTTCCTAAGTTT
>JAHDFW010000018.1:0-15589 GCA_020627945.1 Cytophagales bacterium | reverse complement strand
TGATTAATCATACCCACACATATTTAGGATTAATTTTTATATTCTTCCTAAGTTTTAAAATTTATGCTCAAGAGCCAGCTCCAAAACGAGAGTTTAGGTCGACTTGGGTTTCTACCGTTTATAATATTGACTGGCCTTCAAAGCCTGGTTTAAGCAAGGAGGAGCAGCAGTTGGAATTCAAATACATTCTGGATCAAAACCAGAAGTTAGGCCTTAATGCAATTATTGTCCAAGTAAGAACATCTGCTGATGCTTTTTATAAGTCTAGTTATGAACCATGGTCTACTTATCTGTCGGGTAAACAAGGCAAAGATCCGGGGTATGATCCACTAGAGTTTATGATCGAAGAGTGTCATAAACGTAACATGGAATTTCACGCTTGGTTCAATTTATTCAGGGGAGTTTCACATACTCGTTTTATTGAGGTTACGGACGATCATATTACTAAAACACGCCCTGAGTGGTTTTTTGAATATAAGGATGGTTTGTATTTTGACCCGGGTATTCCGCAGGTTAGAGCCTATTTACAAAGTGTAATTTTAGAGGTTGTTGAGAATTACGATATTGATGGAGTACATCTAGATGATTATTTTTATCCAAATATTGAAGATAAGGATAACAAAATTCGTGATAAAAAGAGCTTCAAAAAGTATAAAGGAGATATAAAGAAACTTCAAAACTGGAGAAGAAATAACATCAATCTTTTGATCCAAGGTTTAAATCAGAAAATTAAGGCTAGAAAGTCTTACGTGAAATTTGGTGTGAGTCCTTTTCCTGTTTGGAGACATAAATTTACCGATAAAAGAGGTTCAAATACGGATCGAACTTCAGCATGCTATGATCATTACTACGCGGATACTCGTCGCTGGATGGAAGAAGGTTGGGTAGATTATTTAATGCCTCAATTTTATTGGGGACAAAGTTTTAGAAGAGCCCCTTTTAGAGAGGTGACCGGTTGGTGGAATGATAATACATTTGGCAGACATCTCTATGGTGGCCTTGCCTACTACAAATTGAATAATAGTCAAATTAATCCTCATTCTGATCCTAGCTGGAAATACCAAGATGAAATTTATGAACAAATTGATGTGCTAAGAAAATACCCAAATATTACTGGTGTTTCATTTTACAGTCAAGGTTCTTTTAATAAGACTAGACAAGTATATACGGATGGACTCAGAAACAACTACTTTATGAAGCCTGCGCTGATGCCTACTATGTCTTGGTTAGATAATACACCTCCTAAAGCACCCACCAATGTAACGTCAAAAACAGAAGGTGACAACATTGTATTAAATTGGGATCCACCGATTGGAGACGCTCAAGATTTAGCTTATAGCTATGTGATTTACGGGCATGCTCAAGGACAAACTTTGAATTTTAGCAATGCTGAAAACTTGATTGCTATAAGTAAGACACCATCAATAAGTTTGAGTTTGCAGGAATATAAAGGGTATGTGTTTTATATCCGAAGCTTAGATCGACTTCATAATGAAAGTCTGAATATGGTGGGGATAGTTGTAGAGTAATACTACCGAATCAGCTGAATCCAACCCTTAAACTCTCCTTGGTCCGAAGAGATTGTATAATAATAGGTGCCATCTGATTTTTTCTCCCCATTCCAATCGTTAAGGTAGTTTTCTGATTTATAAACTAATTTACCCCAGCGATCATGAATTCTTAATTGAACCGTGGTTAAACCCTGAAGAACAAACAAATCGTTGACTAGATCGCCATTTGGCGTGATGATATTTGGGATTCGTATTTCTTCGGGTTCAGGTAATAGAGGAATTTTAACAAAGGTCCGGTCTGTCGATCTTACACAATTTGAATCCAGCGCGTTGGAGGTAAGTCTTACTGTAACAGTACTATCGAAGTCAAATGATATCGTATCTTGATTGTTATTAGCAAAGAGATTAGTTGGAAACCAATTGTAGCCAGTTTCGCAGCATCCAGTTAGTGTTATTTGATCCGAACTGTCCAATAAAATAAGATCCATAGTTCTGAGCGGAAGAACATTTATTGTAAAAGTATCTTTTAGAACACAGCTGTCTTCGCTATGAAGACTTGTAACAATAATTTCATGAACCGTATCTCCAGGAGAACTATTATTGAATAAGGCTGGAATAACTTCACCATTAATATTTTGATATTGGAAAATAGACTCTGATGAAAGACTAGGTAACAAAATTGCCTGACCTTCACAGATCTCATAGTTTTGGAATTCCCAGTTGGAAGAATTACATATAACTGAGTCATTAATGAGTGGTGGAGTCACATAGCAAATAGTGTCTTGATCGAATAAATTGACATCTACCGAGGCACTAGATAAGGAGTTAGATATTAAGTTTTGGTAATTGGCAAAACCTATGTTAAGGCTGGTTCTATTTAAGTTCACATCAACCAAAGAACTATTGATTTCAAAACTTGCACATGAAGAACTCATGCAAAAATCAAACTTGCCTAATAGTATGTCCTCATTGCCACCATCTACTAAATAACCTGTTGTTAAGAACTTTGAGTTTTCGGTTAAAGTGATGCTCTCAGCCCAATTATCTGTACCATTTTGGGAGCCGTAAATATCAAATCCTTTGGCGAAAATTAAATTTCCTGAGGGACTTAATTTAAGTAAGGTTAAGTTTTTTCCGGAAGTTGAAAAGCCGGAGGTGAATCCTGCTACCAAATAGTGTCCATCCAAATCTTCAATTGAAGACCCAGCAACATTGGTTCCCGTGGTGCCAAATCGCTTGGCCCATAAGACATTTCCGTTGGAAGCGGTTTTTACGATCATCTCATACGGTGTGGAACCTAAGTTGTAAATTCCGACGCTTAGTATACTACTGTCACTTAGGATCGAGGATGAAATAAAACCTGATCGGACTCCAGGGTCGTACTTATGTCGATTTAATATGTTCCCATTATCATCTAAAATTAACAATCCACCACAATAATTAGTACTGTAGGACTGTAATCCGTGAAGGGTTACTAAAATATTACCATTAGGAAAAATATCCACATCAGAAGCATGATCTAATCCCATTCCGCCGAAGTGCTTACTCCATAATTGATTTCCATTTTTGTCTAATCTAAATACTACTGCATCAGAATTATCAAAACTATTGGAGTTAAATGATCCAGCACATACGAACCCACTGTCTGAGGTTTGAACTACTCCTCTAAAACGATCTATTTCAGTACCAACCGTATTTTTAGACCATTCTATATTACCAGTTTGATCCGTTTTAATCAGTAACGCATCCCAATCAGACCCATCAACGGTGGTGGATAAGCCAGCAATAATATAGCCATTGTCGTAGCATTGCTTGATTCGTACACTTCTTCCTTCTTCATCATTAGAGCCTCCATATGTTTTACTCCATTCGATGTTACCTTCAGAATCAAATTTGGTCAAAAGCCAATCTAGTGCTCCAGCACCAAAACTATTCGTAATACCTACAACAGCAAAACCTCCGTCTCTAGTTGGAGTAATACTGTGCCCACGATCTAAACCAGACCCTCCATACGATTTTAAATAGTTTCCAGTAGAATCACACTGCCCATACGAACTAGAGCAGATAATAAGTAGAAGAGGAATTATAAGGGTAATTACCCTCCAAGTTTTTTTGAATCGGTCACTATTTAGAAACGCCTGCTTCAATTAATAATATTAAAATGTGAATTACTTTGATGTGAATCTCCTGAATTCGATCAGCATATCCGTGATGCGGAACTCTTATTTCAACGTCCGTTAAATCGGCCAATTTCCCACCATCTTTTCCTGTTAGAGAAATGGTTTTCATTCCCTTTTGTTTGGCAGCTTCTAAGGCAAGAAGTACATTTTTGGAATTTCCACTCGTACTAATTCCAAGCAACACATCTCCACTTTGCCCCATTCCTTTTACGTACCTTGAAAATACCTGATCGTAACCATAATCATTGGATACACAGGAAATATAACCAGGGTCAGATATTGCAATAGCGGGTATAGAAGGTCGGTCATCACGGAAACGTCCTGTTAATTCCTCGGCAAAGTGAATTGCATCTGCCATTGAACCTCCATTACCGCATGATATTATTTTACCTCCATTGTTAAGCGAATCAATAATTAGTTTAGCAGCATTTTGAATTGCCTCAATATTATTGGAATTCGAAATGAATTTTTCCAAAACATTTGAAGCTTCTTGCAATTGGTTAATGATCGTATCTTTCACAGTTGGAATAGATTAAATTCTTTATTCAATTTTTTTGCGACCATTTCTTAGGTAGTCGTCAATGTTGGTAAAAGTGAAATCTGGGTACTCGGTTAAAAACTTAGTTGAAAGTAGTCCTCCAACCAAAGGTCTTTTTGCCTTCTGATTTAATTCGCTCGTAGGTGTCGGTATTACAGTGCATTTATGCTCCGGAAAGTAACTTAATACACGGTTTGCCAATTGTACACGATTTACGAAATCAGTACTAGCAATGTTGTAAATGCCACCTTTATAATCTCTAACCAGCACATAGATTGCACGTGCAATGTCCATAGCATTGGTTGGAGTTGCATATTGATCGCTAGGTAGATTCATGCTCCACTCTTTACCTTCTTCAACTTGATTTATAATTCTGGAAATAAAGTTGTTTTGTCGAAAATCATTTCCATAAATCGATGTTACTCTAAGTACTAGATTTTTCGGGTTATTAAAAGTAACTATCTTTTCAGCCTCCAACTTATGCTTTGCATATACACTTAGTGGATTGGTAAGAGCCTCTTCGTTATAAGGTCCAGCCTCTCCATCGAATACATAATCCGTAGAAAGAAATACCAGTCTAGCGTTATACTTTGTAGCTAGTTTAACGGCACACTTTGTTGAATTAACGGTCCTATCATAACTTTCTTCAACGTGATCTTCGCAATAATCTACGAACGTAAGTGCACCTGTATGTACAATCACATCTGGATAAAATGAGTCTAGATTAGCATTTTTATCATCATTGGGATTTAATGTGTTGTAATACACAGTGTCAGAAGTAGGGTAGGAGTAATATGTTCCTAGCACCTCAACATTTTCTTGCGTTTTGAAGTGTCTAAGACAATTTCCTCCAACAAGTCCAGAAGCTCCAATTATAAGGATTTTCATAGTTATAAGAATGAATCAATTTAGGTCAAAAGATCAATTGCGTTCTAATTTATACAATTTTTTCTTCAATACTTTAAGTCTTACGAATTCATCTCCTTCAAAATCGTTTTGAGAGAATTCATGTTCCATGTATTTTTTATATAATTCTTGCATTCCAGATTCTAAATTGTACTCCAGTTCAAAGTCTGGTAGTATCTTGTTTAGAAGGTCAAAATTTACCCGATAGTTACGTGGGTCTTCTCCAACTTCTCCTGTGTAAACTATGTTAGCATTAGGACAAAGTTGTTGAACATAATCGGCAACATTACGAACCTGATAATTTTCATTATTCCCACCAATGTTTATAGCCATGTTATGACCAGCTTTGGGATTTTCTAGAAATGCTACAAATGCTCTTGCTATATCTTTACAGTGAATAAGAGGTCGCCAAGGAGAACCATCACTCATAATTCGAATATCGCCACGGGCAATTGCGCAACCCAGTAGATTGTTTACTACTAGATCTATACGAAGATTGGGTGAATAACCATAGGCAGTGGCATTACGAAGAAATACTGGAGAAAAGGTCTCATCAGCCAATTCAGAAATCTCTTTTTCTGAGTTAATCTTAGATTTGGCATAAGCCGTAATAGGGTTTAACTTACTTGATTCATCTAAATCTAGATGTTCACCTTTTCCATATACAGAACAGCTGCCCGAAAATAAAAATCTTGAAACTCCAGCTTCCTTAGACTTTTTTGCTAGTTCAATGGTGCCTTTTTCGTTGTTCTGATAAGTAAGTTCCTCAACCAAGTTTCCCATGGGATCATTCGAGATGGCTGCAAGATGCATTACGCAATCAAAGTTTCTTAAATCTTCTACCGTTAACGATCTGAAGTCTTTAACCCATTGAACGGTTGGAGAAGGTAATTCTTCCCAAGCTTCACTGGTAAATAAATCAAGATCAATTCCTGTAACTTCATGGCCAGCCTTTATTAATAGTTCGATCAAATGTGGCCCTATGTAGCCATTATTTCCTGTTACTAATACTTTTGCCATCCTTTATTGAATTAATTTCTACCACATTTTCCATTCTGGGTTGGTCTCCCAAAGTTCGTCCAGCAAGTCCTTATCTCGAGGTGTATCCATGCATTGCCAAAAACCATAATGTTGGAAAGCAGCCATTTCATTGTCTTTCACTATCTGTTCCATAGGATTTCGTTCCCACATCATATGGTCTTGGTTGCCTTCAAGATATTTAAAAACATCATTTTTAAGTACAAAGAAGCCTCCGTTGATCCAAGTTTCATGATCTTCAGGCTTTTCGTTGAAGGAAAGTACATTTCCATTTTCATCGAATCTTACTCTACCATATCTACTCGTAGGTTGGACCGTGGTTAATGTGCAAAGTTTTCCGTGCGTTTGATGGAAATTTATTAATTCATCAATATTAATATTTGCTACTCCATCACCGTACGTGAGCATGAAGTCTTTACCATCTAAAAGATGTTCAATTTGTTTTAGACGACCTCCAGTCATAGTGTCTTCACCAGTGTTTGCCAGCTCAACATTAAACTCGCTTTGAAGAGTTTCAAAATATTTGCGGATTACTTCCCCTTTATGACCAAGGCAAATAATGAAGTCATTAAACCCGTATGACGCATATATTTTCATGATATGCCAAATGATTGGCTTGCCACCTATGGAGATCATTGGTTTTGGAATAGTGGTGCCTGGTGCAGAAATTCTGGTGCCTTTACCTCCAGCGAATATTACAACTTTCATAACCACTAATTACTTCAGTTTCCAATTAATTTTATCGAAGGTTTTTCTACCTAACAGATAATACTGAAAAACGATACTTTTATTGTAAACTGTTGAAAGATCGTTCACTTTTTTAATTTGTTTACGTTTTGCTAAAGTAGATTTTAATGACTTGTAAAAATCAAAATGAGCCATTAACACCGCGCGCAACACATTAAATCTAAAAGTTAATACGCCCTGAGCTGCAGAAATGCCATCGAGTATCATGCGGATAAACATAATTTGCCAGACTTTGTTTGAAGGCAAGTTTTTAAGCAACATAGTTAGGTTGTTACGATAGTTTAGGTATAACTTTCGATAACTTCCATATTTTAAACTACTTCCACCAACATGATAAACAGTAGCACTAGGAACAACTCGAAGTTTGTATCCAGCTCCTTGCATTCTCCAGCAAAGATCAATTTCTTCCATATGAGCAAAGAAATCATGATCTAAACCTCCCAACTCATAGTAAAGTTTGGATCGAACAATCATACATGCACCAGAAGCCCAAAAGATATCCATAGGTTCTTGATATTGATTAGAATCTTGTTCCATCAAATCAAAAATACGTCCTCTACAGAAAGGGTATCCGTATTTATCCAAAAATCCTCCACAACCTCCTGCATAATCAAATTTAGATTTGTCTGCGTAGTGTAATATTTTGGGTTGAGCGGCTCCAATTTTTTCATTGGATTCCATTTCTTCTACTAAAGGTCGAAGCCAGTTAGGATCAACCTCTACGTCTTGATTAAGTAAAACAAAATACTCAGCTTCAAGGTTTTTTAGGCCTACATTATAACCTCCTGCAAATCCGTAATTTTCGTGCTGCTCAACAACTACAACCTCAGGAAATTTTTCCCTCACCAATTGAACCGAATTGTCTTTGGAGTCATTATCGATGTAAACCACCGTGAAGTCGTCGTAGTTGGTTGCCAATACGGATGGAATAAACCTCTCCAAAAAGTCACAACTATTGTAGCCCAAAATAGCAACGGCGACTTTTTTACATTGAATCTTCATCGAAGGTTTTTATCAATTATTTAAATGGCAATAATGTAGTTCGCGAAAATAACAGAATTTTCTGGATAGAAGGGAGCTTTTTGGGTTTAGGTGCCTACGGTATACTAGATCTGAACTCCCCAAACACAAATATCGTCTAATTGCTCCGTGTTACCTTTCCAATCATCAATAAATTTATTAATTGCTAAATCCTGTTCAGAAATAGGCAATTCCGAAGTTTCTTTGATCAGCTGCTTGAATCTTTTTGCCCCTACTTTGAAATTTTCTGGACCTCCAAATTGATCAGAGAATCCATCACTAAACATGAAAATTCGATCTCCTTTGTTGATTTCAACTTCGTGATTAATAAAATCTGGAATTCTAGGCACGTCATAATGACCAATTGGCCTCCAAGCACCTTTAGTGACCTGTAATTCTCCATTAGAATAGATCCAAAGTGGGTTGTGAGCACCAGAATATTCTAATTTTCCTGTTTTAGTATCAAGGCAGCAAATTGCCATATCCATTCCGTCCTTTAATGTTGCCTGTCCTGTTTTACTTAAAGCAGTCTCTATGAACGTTGTTAGTTTGTATAAGATTTCAGATGGAGTGGTGATTTTTTGTTCAGCTACAATCTTTTGAAGTCCATTGTACCCTAATAAACTCATGAACGCACCAGGGACTCCATGACCCGTACAGTCAACTACTGACCAGATAACTTTGTTGCCAACTTTGGTCATCCAATAAAAATCTCCTGATATAATATCTTTAGGTCTGTATAAGATCATATGCTCCTCAAAAGCAGTTGAAATGTATTGAGAAGAAGGAAGGATAGTTTCTTGAATTTTCTTAGCGTAATTAATTGAATCGACTATTTCGTTGTTGAATACCGTGAGTTCTTTGTTTTGTCGCTCAATTTGTTCAGTAATAGCTAAAATTTCTTCGTTTTGCTGATTTAATTCCTCATTGGCCTCATCAACCAGAAGTTTTTGTTGCTCTATGATCTTTTTTCGCTCTGATGTTTTCTTGTAACGATAAAGTACATAACCTATGAAAAATGCTAGAGCTATTAGACCTCCAATAAAAATTTTCTTAAGTAATTTTTGTTTATCCACTTCTTGTTGATGCAGAGCTATTTGAGCCTTGTGATTAGCTTCTTCCAAGGCTTGTTGTTTGGCATGTTCATAGTCACTTTGTTGTTGGAGAAGTGATTTTTCCACTTCCTTATTTCTAAGGCTATCTTTCGTTAAAACCCCAAGTTGATAAAGTTCTAATGACGATTTATAGATTCCCAGTTGTTGGTTGATTTTACTCAACGTAAATGCGGCCTCTGCAATGTTAGATTTGAATTTAAGAGATTGAGCCAATTCAAGACTGGTAACTCCATGTTTTCTTGCAACTTGAAGTTGATTTTTCATAAGATAGACATTGGCAATGCTGTTATGAGCAGAAGCAAGTCCCTCTTTGTCTTCTATTTTTTCGTATAGCTCAATGCTTTTAAGGCCATGTACCTGTGCACTATCTGATTCGTTCATTTTTAAATAAGCCTCAGAAAGACGGTTATGTCCTGCTGCTAGACCTCTTTCGTTTTCAATTTCCTCAAATAGGTCATAACTTTTTTGATAGAAACTTAGGGCTTCTTTGTAATTGTTTTGCAGCAATTGGACATTCCCAATGTTGGTTTGAACAATAGCTAAACCAAGGAAGTTCTCCGTTGCTTCTTCAACTTTTAAACTCTTTTGAAAATAATTTAAAGCGTTTTCATAGTCTTCTTGATCTTGATAACAAAGTCCAATATTATTGTGAAGTATAGATATTGACTGCCTATCGCCTAATTGTTCTCGTAAATGGAGACTTTTTAAGAAATATTGGAGCGCTTTACTTCCGTCTCCTTCATTTTTGAAAATGTAACCAATGTTGTTAAGAGAGTTTGCTATTCCAAAGGTGTCATTTTTGATTTCTCGGAGTCTTAAGCTTTCAAGATAATACTCTAGCCCTTTACTTACATCGCCAGTTACTTCCATAACATAACCAAGGTTGTTTAAGCAATTAGCAACGCCAGTAGAATCCTTAAGTTCCAAATAAACTTGATAACTTTCGTTAAAGTACTTTGTAGCATTTTCAAAATCACCTTGGCTTTGGGCCAGAAAACCAAAATTGTTAACGGTGCCTGCTCGTGTGTTTAGGAAAAATTGATAATAACGATTTTTAGGTCCTTTTTCTAACTGTTTTAGTGCAAAATCATACAACCATTGATTGTATTTAGGCCAAATATTTTCATCTCCACTAATTTCTACGATACCATTGATGGCATCAGCTCTCAAAGAATCATTTTTGGTATTATGGAAAATGTTAAGGCAGCTGTCTATTAGAACACTATCGGAAACCCCAATTCGATGTTGGCCTAATCCCTCAATTAAATACTGTTCCGTATTGGAAAATTTATTGGTGCTTTGACCAATTATAAAAGTGACTTGACTCAACAATAAAATGAAGAGCCAAAACTTTCTATGACATACCCAATAGACCCAAACCATGCTCGAATGTAAGTACATTTCGTTTAGTGTCAATAGAACACTTAACTACACCATGTTTGTTTTCGATAAAGAGGGGTGCTATTTCGTTAAGTTCTGTAACTTATACTGGTCAGGTTAAAATAAATTGACAGCCATTTTAGATTACTCATTTATCAATTCATTGACCAACTTATGAAAATCGTCTGAAAAATTGTCGTAATTAACACCTGTTCCTGGTCCAGTAAATCCAGTATGAATATAACGCACTTCACCTTTTTTATCTAATACAATGGTAGTTGGGAATGAGATGATTTTATTCAGCATAGGAAACGCACCACTTGCTACTGATTTGTTCGCAGGGCCAGCATAATACATTGGGTAGTTTACTTCCAGCAGGCTTTTTAGTTTGTTAATTCTTTCATAAGCTCTATTTACATCTACTGGTCTTTCGAAGGCAAGTCCCACTATATTTAAATCTGGAAATTTATTTTTCAAAGGGACTAAAAAGACGGTTTCGTCCATACAGTTTGGGCACCAGGTTCCCAGAATTTGAACAATAGTGACTTCACCCAACAGATCTTCATTGCCTACATGAATCTTATTGCCTTGTTCGTCTTGATAATCATACATAAATGGTTCAGCATCTTCAACCATATACGTTAGAGTATCGGCTTTTGGTAACTCAAATGCTTCGTTTCTAACACCGCTAAAAGCTTCTTTCCAACGATTTCCCGATTGGAAGGATCCTGTGATTTTACCATCTTTTACGTTTCCAAGGAATAAAAACGCGTGAGCTCCGTCAAAAGTTGAAAGTGCAAAGGAGTCTCCGTTAACTTGTCCTTCTAAGAAGCGATAATCTCCCATAGGTGTCAAAAATGTTCCAGTTAAGTCAGTGCCGTTTTGTTCAAACCGCCCAATAGCCTGTCCAGTGTCACTCCAAAACGTAACTTCCCATTTTCCAGAAATATCAACTGGGTTTTTTGAATCACTCCAAAAACGATACGATTGATCTTTTACTCCGTAGCAAGGGATTTGATAAGGTTTCTTTGTATTTAGTCTAACATAGTTTCCTACCAAGCTGTCTCCTTGTTTCGTAAGTTGAAATTCAGATTCGAAAATGTATCCAGGAATAACTAGAGTGTCATTAGATACAAAGATTCGATTTACTTCTAATGATTCAGAGCTATTGGAAATAATTGCAATATTCTCAGAGCCGTTATTTTTTAACTCTAATTCGAACGGCAGATTACCCTCAGGTAGATTGATGCTTATAATTCCTTTCCAACCCTGATTAAATAGCGATTGAGCATCCGATTTCTCCTCCTGTTGTTTAGGTCCACAGCTCGTTATACATGCTCCTAAAACCGAGATTATTATCAAACTGAAAATTTGGTTAAGTTTTCTCATCAATAAGTTTAGTTTTGTCTTTGTTACAATCAATCCTCAAAAGTAATGAATCTTGATCAAATTTTTTCGAACTTAAAAATAATCGAATTGGCAAGCGTTTTAGCTGGTCCGTCGGTTGGGCAGTTTTTTGCTGAACTTGGAGCAGAAGTAGTTAAAGTAGAGAACCCCAGTACCAATGGAGATGTGACTCGTTCTTGGAAACTTTCTTCTGAAGACCCGAATGCAAAATTCTCATCTTATTTTGCCGCGGCCAATTGGGGAAAACAACACGTTTTTAAGGATTTAAAATCAGAAGAAGATCGCGCTGAAGTTTATGAGATGATCCAGGAGGCGGATGTTGTTATCACCAGTTTTAAACCAGGAGATGCTGAGAAACTAGGGTTTGATTATAATGTTTTGAGAAAGTTAAATGAACGCATTATTTATGGATCGATTAGTGGATATGGCGCTACCGACTTAAGAACAGGTTATGATGCCGTTATTCAAGCAGAGACAGGATTTATGTATATGAATGGTGAGCCTGGTACTGCCCCAACCAAAATGCCCGTTGCTATGATGGACTTATTAGCCGCTCATCAACTGAAAGAGGGAATTCTAGTTGGGTTACTTAAAAGAAATGATTCTGGCATTGGTTGCAGAGTAGATGTTTCATTATTTGATTCGGGAATTTCAGCCTTGTGCAATCAGGCAACTAACTATTTAGTGGCTAATAAAATAGCTCAACAAATGGGGTCAGATCATCCTAATATTGTACCCTATGGGACAATCTTTTCTACAAAAGACCACAAGAACCTTGTGCTAGCAATAGGCAGTGATCGCCAATTTAAAAAGTTGTGCGAAATTTTGGGTGTCCAATCCTTAGCATTAGAAGAACGATTTAGCACCAACATTGCAAGAGTAAGGCATCGTACAGAAGTTAAGGACTTGATCCAAATGGAAGTTAAAAAGTGGTTGAGAAACGAATTACTTGAAGAACTTAAAAATAGTAAAGTTCCAGCTGGGGCCGTAAATAACATTCAAGAAGTGTTTGAAGTTGAAGACGCACAAAGAATGATATTAAATTATCCCAAAAACGAGGAATCAAAGCTCCGTGGGATTAAAAACGTAGCGTTTAGAATAAGAGATTAAATATGATATGTGTTTGAAATACAATAAGATGTAAGATTCAATTAAGAGTTAGTTTACGTTGTAGAATCTTTTAAAAATGTTTTCTTTGTTGTTCCTATTTATTAATCCTTAGTTATGAGAAAGTATCTTTCCAAGATATCTTTAGTACTTATATTGTGTTTGTTTACGTTTGACGGTGTTTACGCTCAAATTTCTATTACAGATTCTATTACAGTTCAGCAGGTAAAAGACATTTTGCAAGGGGAAGGGGTAGTGATTAGCAATCTCCAGATTACCTCAAACGTAGAGCCTGATTCTGTCGTATTTGGAACTGATACTATCAAGTACCCAGCCTATGGGATTTTTGAAGATGAGTTTGGAGTCTTAGGAATGAATAGGGGACTAATTATGACCAATGGTAGTGCTAGAAACGCGATAGGTCCAAATAATCATGAAGCCATAAGCCAACATAATTCTGATTCTGCTTATTCAGATACAAATTTGATCAACCTTGTGGATACCTCTTTTGGATTGGAATTGATGGATGCCTGTGTAATAGAATTTGATATCGAAATATCATCTAGCGTTTTGGTCTTTAACTATATTTTTGCTTCAGAAGAATATCCAGAGTTTTTAGGATTCAACGATGTGTTTGGATTTTTTATTTCAGGCCCTGGTATTACAGGTACGCAGAACATAGCGTTAGTACCCGGTACAACTATTCCAGTATCAGTTTCAGCGATTAATCATACTTCAAATAGTCAATATTATGTTAATAACGGTAATGGAACTACCCCTTTTGATAATTTGGATTTGCAATATGATGGCTATACAACAGTTCTTCAAGCAAGATCAGATGTGATACCTTGTCAGACTTATCATATTATTTTAGCTATTGCCGATGCGTCCGATAATGTTGTGGATAGCGGTGTCTTTTTGGAGGAGAATAGTTTTAGCTCTGGAATTTCACCCGAACTATCTGTTCGTTATGAACATACCAACTTTAATGCGGTAATCGAAGGCTGTAACAAAGGGTGGATTATCGTGGAACGAAATAGATTCAATAGAGACTTATCTAATCCAATTACCTATAAATACGAGATTTCAGGTTCAGCTGAAAACGGAATAGACTACTCAACTATTTCTGACTCTATTGTTTTAGATGGGGGAGAACTAAAAGACTCAATTCTTATCGAAGGTCTTGAAGATGGTATTTTTGATGATAATGAGTTGGTGACGTTGACCTTCTTCAAAGGCTGTGGAGATTCTTCCCTTAGTGAATCCATTTCTATTCCAATCAGAGAGTTTTATAATCATCCTCTGGATTCAGCATTCAGATGTGGCAATGAACAAGTACAACTTAATGCCAATCCGAATGGAAAGGATAGTTTGAGTTGGTTACCGTCAACTTATTTGAGTTGTACTGACTGTCAATCTCCTTGGGCTTCAAATCCATCGGATACTTTATTTTGGTTCAATGCATATGATCGAGTTTCGGGTTGTAGAAGTTATGACTCGGTTTATGTTACGGCATTGGATTTGAAACTTGACTTCGATTTTCATTTTGAGCAATGCTATACAACCATTGATGTGTTTTTTGATAATTTAACGACTTCTGCAAATCGTTTTTGGTGGTCTTTTGGTGATGGGAATACGTCAACTGAAGTGTCTCCGCAGCACACATATAAAGTTGCGGGAAATCAGACAGGGGTTCAATATTTTGAAATTACGCTAATTGGTGAAGATAGTTTGTTGACTTGCAGTGATACACTAAAGAAGTCCATTGCCATTCAAACTCCATTTTTAATTCCAAATATTGTAACTCCGAATGGTGATGGTTACAATGATTTCTTTGAAATTACAGGTATAAATACAGGAGCAGGATGTTGGTCACTCTCGGTTACTAATCGTTGGGGAGTCGAAATTTTCAAGAGTGACGATTATGACAATAAGTACGGCTTTTCCGACGCGCCTGACGGAGTTTATTATTACTACTTGAAAAATAATTGGGCTGATAGAGAGTTTAAAGGTACAGTACAATTAATTAGATAATCCACACCATGATTATGAAAACCATCAAAAAACATTCAATTTCTTTTTGTGTATTCGTGCTTATCGGATTGGTTACAACCACAACTTTTGGTCAGAATACGAGTGACCTAAAGATCTCGATTAGTGAGGTGTATGTTAAGAAAAACAAACCAAAACGGACCTGGATAGAACTTAAAATTGACGCCTCTAAATTGGATGAAAAAGTAGCTCCAGAGTTATTTTTATCCACTAAAAAGGCTAAACTTGGGAAAGCTCCAATTATGTTCAAGCTTGGAAAGAAATTTAAGGGAGGAAAAGTTCACTATGTTACGTTATCGACAAAAACCACATATCATCCATTTCCGTTACGTGAAGCTGGTTTTATAGATTCACTGAATCTTGTTCCTGGAGATACACTTTATTTGTCGAGCAAGGTAGAAGAAGATTCATTGTTACTTCTTCATCAGATGTTTTTAGATTCAAATAAGATAACAGAAGATGATAAATATTTAACTTATATCATCCCATCGGATTTACGAAAAATGAATAAGGTGTTTAAGTCAAAGGCAGTAACTAAAAATGCGGAGAACTTGTTTTGGAATACATCCTATTCACGTAAATACTCGG